>CALBTN010000050.1 GCA_937967345.1 uncultured Rubrivivax sp.
GTTCCAGAACCCCTATGCCAGCCTGAACCCGCGCTTCACGATCGGCCAGACGCTGATCGAGCCGATGGTCATCCACCACATCGGCGCGAACGCGGCCGCGCGCGAGCAGCACGCGCGCGAGCTGCTGGCCAAGGTCGGGCTGGACGACAGCGCGCTGGGCAAGTACCCGCACGAGTTCTCCGGCGGCCAGCGCCAGCGCATCGCGATCGCGCGCTGCCTGACGCTGCAGCCTGAAGTGCTGGTGCTGGACGAGGCGGTGTCGGCGCTGGACGTGTCGGTGCAGGCGCAGGTGCTGAACCTGCTGCGCGACCTGCAGGACGAACTCGGCCTGGCCTATGTCTTCATCAGCCACGACCTGGGCGTGGTGCGCTTCATCGCCGACGAGGTGCTGGTGATGAAGGACGGCGCGGCGGTCGAGCGCGCGAGCGCCGCCGAGCTGCTGGCCGCACCAAAGCACGAGTACACGCGCCGGCTGCTGGCGGCGGTGCCGCGCGGCTGGCAGGCGAACCCAACCGTGACGCCATAGCTGGCACGAGCGGCCACTTGCCAACGCCGTGCGCCAGCGCGACGGCAGCACCGCACTGGGCCGCAACGTGAACAAGCGCACGCGGTCTCGGCATGCCGCGCTGTCGCGCGCGAACTGACCGTTGCAGTTGACGATCGGGCGGCCGATCTCGCTGGCACACCTGCGCCACCTGCCCTACCCGCCAGGAAGGTCCGCCCATGCCGCTATCGACTGCGCCAGCCACCGCCAGCACCAGCCGCACCCGAGCCGCTTCGGCCGCCATGCCGATCGCGCAAGGCGGGGCGTCATCACTGCTGCGCCTGGGACGTCCCGCCAGCAGCAAACTGCGGCTCGCGCTGCGCCGCAAGGCCAGCGCACGCCGCCGCCGGCCATGATCCTGCGACCGGCGCCGCTGCAGCGGCCGGCACTCGCCCGCGCCGGGCTCAGCGTGGCGGGCGCACGCGCGGCGGCACGGGCGATGCCCACAGCGACGCTGCAGGCGGCCCCGGTGCTTTGCCTGGCACGCGTGCCGCGGCAGTTGTGCCTGGATCTGCGCCCGCGCCCGCGCTAGTCAGCAAGGCGGGCGCGGCCGCTGGGTTGCAGCCCGCCGTTCAGCCCTTCGCCCAGATTACCTTCTTGCGCTGGCCGACCCAGGGTTCGTAGTTCATCGCGAAGGTGTCCTCGATCTTGTTGCGCTTGACCTTCATGGTCGGCGTCAGCAGGTCGTTCTCGACCGACCACGGCTCAGGCGTCACGACGATGCAGTCCATCTGCTCGTGCGGATCGAGCTGCGCGTTCACGCGCTTCAGGTGCTCGGTCAGAGACGCCTCGAGCACGGCGCAGCCCTGCGGATCCTTGGCTTTGGCTGCGGCGTCGGGGTTGAGCATCACCAGCCCCAGCGGCTGCCCCAGGTTGGCCCCGGTGACACAGCAGGCCTCGATCGCCGGGTGCACGGCCAGCCGGTCCTCGATCGGCGCCGGCGCGACGTACTTGCCCTTGCCGGTCTTGAACAGATCCTTCACCCGCCCGGTGATGCGCAGGTTGTTCTCGCCATCGATCGTGCCCTTGTCGCCGGTCTTGAGCCAGCCGTCGTCGGTGAACGTCTCCTTGGTGGCTTCGGGCGACTTGTAGTAGCCCATCATCAGGCAGCCGCCGCGCATCTGGATTTCGCCGGTGTCGGGGGCGATGCGGCATTCGACGCCGTCGTAGGGCGGCCCGACGGTGCCGGGCCGCGGCTTGCCCAGCAGCGTGGCGTGAGAGACCGCGCAGTTCTCGCTCATGCCGTAGCCTTCGATGATCTGCAGGCCCAGGCGTCCGTACCACTCGAGCAGCGACGTGGGCATCGGCGCGGCACCGCCCACCGCAAACAGGGTCTGGTCCAGCCCCAGCCCGGTCAGGATCTTCTTCTTGACCATGCCGCGCACGATCGGGATCTTCAGCAACAGGTCGAGTTTTTCGGCCGGCATCTTGGCCTGGACCCCCTGCTGGAACTTGACCCACAACCTGGGCACCGAGAAGAACACCGTCGGTCGCGCGCGCTGGATGTCGGCGACGAAGGTCTCCAAGGTGTCAGCAAAGTACACGTGCATGCCGGTGGCCAGCAGGCCGTGTTCGACCAGCGCGCGCTCGGCCACGTGGGCCAGCGGCAGATAGCTCAGCGTGCGGCTGGACGAATTGAGCGCGATGCGCTTCAAGCCCGCGGTGATGGCCCAGGCGAAAGCGCCGAAGCTTTGCATCACGCCCTTGGGCAGCCCGGTGGTGCCCGAGGTGTAGATCAGCGTGGCCAGTTCGTCGGCGCCGCGCACCGGGCTTTGCGTCATCGGCGAGCCCTTGGCGACGATGTCGTCCCAGGTCTTGGCGCCGTCGACCTGCGGCGCCAACGGCAAGGTGATCATGGGCATCCCCGCGGGAACGCCGGGCTGCATCTCCTTCCACACATCGAGCTTGCCGATGAACAACAGCTTTGAATCGCTGTGCTCCAAGATGTGCTGCACCGTGCCCGCGGCCAGCGTCGGATACAACGGCACCGAGACGTGGCCGGCCATCCAGATGGCCCAGTCGGCCATCATCCAGTGCGCGCTGTTCTTGGCCAGCATCGCGATCTTGCTGCCCGGCTCGAAGTTCAGGCTCTTCAGGTGCGCGGCGATGCGCCGGGTCTCGGCCATCGCCTGCTTCCACGTCCAGTCCTTGACCACGCCGCCACCCATCGGCTGGGTGAGGGCGACATTGTCCGGAGTGGTCTTCTCCCAGTGATACAGGCGCTGCAGCGCAAGCGTTTCGGGCGGGATCGAAAGGGCCATGGCGAGGTGAACCTCAGAGGTGGGAAGTAAGCGGCCGAGGCTAGCCACAGTGCCGCCCGGCGCGCAAGGGGGTTGTTACTGTGGCTTGGTTCGGCTAAGCGGCGCCAGAGGCTGGCGCTGCGCGCTCGCGCGCGGCGGCGTCTTGCAGTTGGTCGAGCACACGACGCGCCGAACGCAGCGCCAGGGTCAGGTCGATGCCGGCGCGCGGCGCCAGCTCGGCGACCACCTCGTCCAGCGAGTCAGGCTCGGCCATGATCGCACGCGCGATCACTGACAGTGCGGCGATGACGCGGCGCTGCACCGGCTCGGGCAGCACGCCGTGGGCCTGCGCCTCGATGTGGTGGCGCACGCAGGCCACCGCGTTCGCGCCCAGGCCCCAGCTCTCGCACAGCGCCGCACCGAGCGCGTCGTGGCTGACGCCGAACCCGGCCTTTTCCAGCGAGGCCAGTTCGACGTCATCGCGCGCGGCGCGCAGCATCGCCCCGTAGTGCTCGCTCGCGTGGCGAAACAGCACCGCCTTGCCGCATTCCTCGAACAGGCCGGCCGAGTGCGCGGCCCAGGCGTCGTGCCCGATCGCCGCGGCGAGCCGGCCCATGATCAGCCCGCGCTGCGCGGCGCGCTGCCAGATCGGCTCGAGCTCGGCCGCCGGCGGGAAGGCCGCGCGCAGGCCCATCTCGAAGGTGATCGCCGCGACCTCGCGCAGCCCGAGGTAGGTGATCGCCTGCTGCACGCTTTGCACCCGGCCCTTCAGGCCGTACAGCGACGAGTTCACCGCCTTGAGCACGGCGGCCGCCAGCGCCATGTCGCGCTCGATCAGTTGAGCGGCGGACTGCAAGTCCATGTCGTCGTCGGCCATCAGCAGCGACAGGCGCACCAGCGATTCAGGCCGCGCGGGGATGTCGATCTGCAGCGTGCGCAGTTCAGGGGCTACGGGCATGGCGGCTGCGCCTTCGTGGGGTCGGCGCGATGCTAAGGGCTGCGGCCGCCCAGCCACCGCGGCGGCGCACGAAAAAAGGGCGGTGCCGTGCAGCACCGCCCCTTCTTGCCACTGCCCGTTGCGGGCAGTTGTCTCCTCGCCTTCGATGTCTGGCTACGTCGACCGTGTCGAACGGCGCGACTGTAGGCAGTCCAACGAGGGCGGGTCAACCGTGTTTTCCCGGCGCATCGCTGCGACCACCGACCTCGGCAGCCCAGGTCAACGCGGCGCCGCACGCAGCGCGACAAACAGCTCCTTCAGGCCATCGGCCATGATTTCCACAGCGAGTGCCGCGAGGATCAGCCCCATCAACTTCGTCATGATGTCGATGCCGGTACGCCCGAGCAGCCGGCTGATGCGTCCCGAGGCAGAGAAGGCCAGGTACACCGCAAGGCCCACCGCAACACCGTAGGCGACCAGCATCGCTTCTTCCCACCAACCCCGGGCGCGCTGCGCGTAGATGATCATCGTGGAGATCGCCGCCGGGCCGGTGAGCAACGGAATGGTCAGCGGCACCACGGCAATGCTGGCGCCGGCATCGAGCTTGGCGTCGCCGTCGCTGACCTCCAGCGGCCGCGATTGCGGCGGCTGCGAGTTCAGCATCTGCAGTGCACTGAGCAACAGCAGTATGCCGCCGCCGACCTGGAACGACCCGATCGAGATGCCGAAGAAGCCGATGATGCGCTGGCCGGCCAGCGCGCTGACCGCAATCACCATGAAGGCGCTGAACGAGCTGACCTGGATCGTGCGCCGGCGCTGCGCGCGGTTCAGGTTCTGCGTGAAGTGAATGAAGAAGGGCACCGCGCCGATCGGGTTGATGATCGCCAACAACGCGATCAGCGGCTTGAGCGACTCCATGCCCGCATGCTACGACGCGCCCTGGTGATCGCGCACGCACTCGTACGGGTAACACCGTAGACAACAAAACAACAAACTCGCTTCCACGCCTTTGCGCCCCCTTGCGTGATCCCCAGATAATGGGTTACGCGGTCACGCGTGTGTCGGATGCGCCGCCTTCGCCTGAATGGTTCTCGCTGGGTTGAAGCTCCACATGGTTCACTTTTCTTGATTAAGGGCTCCCCCGTGGGAAACAAACTTTACGTTGGCAATCTTGCCTATTCCGTGCGTGATGAATCGCTGCACCAGGCGTTCTCGCAGTTCGGCGCCGTCACGTCCGCCAAGGTCATGATGGACCGAGACACCGGCCGATCCAAGGGCTTCGGCTTCGTCGAAATGGGCTCGGACGCCGAAGCCCAGTCCGCCATCAACGGCATGAACGGCCAGGCCCTCGAGGGCCGCGCCATCGTCGTCCTGTCTCTTATACACATCTCCGAGCCCACGAGACAGGCAGAAATCTCG
>CALBTN010000051.1 GCA_937967345.1 uncultured Rubrivivax sp.
GGGTCAAGCCGTAGGCCGGCCGCCGCGGCCGGGTCGAGGCCGCGCGACCGAGCGTCAGCCGGGCGAATCCGGCGCGGGATAGCGCACCGCCAGCACCTCGATGTGCTGGACCCCGCCCGGGGTGTGCAGCGTGACCTCGTCGCCTTCACGCGCTTTCAGCAGTGCGCGTGCGATCGGCGAGACCCACGAGACCTCGCCTTGCAGGCTGTCGGCCTCGTCGACGCCCTTGATCGTCACCGTGCGCTGTTGGCCGCTGTCGTCGGCGTAGGTCACGCTCGCGCCGAAGAAGACCTGATCGCTGCCGTGGTGCGCCGACGGGTCGGCGACCTCGGCGATGTCGAGCCGGCGCGTGAGGAAGCGGATGCGCCGATCGATCTCGCGCAGCCGCTTCTTGCCGTACAGGTAGTCGCCGTTCTCGGAGCGGTCGCCGTTCTTCGCCGCCCACGACACCACCTCGACCAGCTTCGGGCGCTCGTCGTCCAGCAGCGTCATCAGCTCGCCGCGCAGGCGGCGGTAGCCGGCCGGCGTCATGTAGTTGCGCGCGTGCGCGGGCAGCGCCGGTGCGGCGATCTCGTCATCGCCGCCGGCATCGTCGCCGGCGTCGCTCTCGCGGGTGAAGGCCTTGCTCATCGGGGTTGAATTCTGCCGCGAGGCCACGCTTGACAGTGGTCAACCCGGGTCTTTGGCGCTGCCGCTAGCATAGATGCATCTAAAATACATCTTCGGCAGATGCAGGCTCGCAAGCGCCGGTTCATCGGGCATCCTCGCCTGCATCATGTCGAGCACGTTCACCAACCGCGGCCTGTGGCAGCCGGTGTAGGCCCCCAGCGGGCCGCGGCCTGTGGGGCTTCGGCCCACCACCCGACCAAGGTCGCAAACAACCTGATTCACTTCCCCCTGACCGATCTGGCGCCGCAGCTCGGGCTGACGCCGCTGCGGGCTCGCCCGCTGGCAGCCGCGCCGGCAAGGACCTCATCATGAGCATCATGCAACTCGAAGAACCCCCGCGCGCGGTACCGCGCGGCTTTGCGCTTTGGCAATTGGGCTTTCGCCCGTTCTACCTGCTGGCCAGCAGCTTCGCCGCGATCTCGATCGCGCTGTGGGCGCTGCAGTACGCCGGCTTGCTCGGTGCGTCGTACCTGAGCGGGCCGATGTGGCACGCGCACGAGATGCTGTTCGGCTTCGTGCTGGCGGTGATCGTCGGCTTCTTGCTCACTGCCGGGCGCAACTGGGCCAACCAGCCCACACCCACCGGCATGCCGCTGGCGGCGCTGGTGGCGCTGTGGCTGGCCGCGCGCGTGCTGGTGCTCACGCCATGGGGCTGGGCGGGGGCGGCGGCCAATGTCGGCTTCGCGCTGGCGTCGGCCTACGCCTTGGGCCGCGCGCTGTGGGCCGGGCGCAGCCAGCGCAACTACTTCTTCGTCGGCTTGCTGGTGCTGATGGGCGTGGCGTCGCTGGCGGTGCATATGCAGCTGCTGGGCGTGATCGAGCTGCCGGGCTGGGTCGGCATCGACCTCGGGCTGGACGTGGTGCTGTTCATCATGGCGGTGATGGCCGGGCGGGTGCTGCCGATGTTCACCAACAACGGCATTCCCGGCGCCCAGGCCAAGCGCGATTCGCGGGTCGAGAAAGTGGCACTGGGCTCGCTGCTGGCGCTGCTGGTGGCCGACCTGCTGCCGCTGCCGGCCTGGCTGGTGGCTGCGCTGTGCCTGGTGGCGGCCGCCGCGCACCTGACGCGCTGGTGGATGTGGGAACCCTGGGTGACGCTGCGCACGCCGCTGGTGTGGGTGCTGCATGCCGCTTACCTGTGGATTCCGCTGCACCTGGCGCTGCGCGTCGGTGCGGCCTTCGGCTGGGTGAATCCGTCGCTGGCCACGCACGCGCTGGTGGCCGGTGCCGCCGGCGGGCTGATCATCGGCATGATGACGCGCACCGCGCTGGGCCACACCGCGCGGCCGCTCAAGGCCGACCGGGTCGACACCGTGTGCTACGTGCTGGTGCTGACCGCGGGCGTGGTGCGGGTGTTCGTGCCGCTGGTGGTGCCGGCCTGGACGATCGGCGCGGTGCTGGTGTCGGCCGCGCTGTGGTCGGGCGGCTTCGCGCTGTACGCCGTGCGCTATGCGCCGCGCTTGTGGCGGCCGCGGCTCGACGGCCGTCCCGGTTGAGCATGGACTACGCCGCCTGGAAACTGCTGCACCAGGGCACGGTGGTGCTGTCGGTGAGCGGCTTTGCCGCGCGCGGCATCGGCAGCTTGAGCGGCGCGGCCTGGATGCGCCGGCGCATCCACCGCGTCTGGCCGCATCTGGTGGACACGCTGCTGCTGGGTTCGGCGCTGGTCATGGCCTGGCTGCTGCAGCTCAACCCGCTGACCACGCCGTGGCTGGCCGCGAAGATCACCGGCTTGTTGCTCTACATCGCGCTGGGCGTGGTGGCGCTGCGCGCCGGGCGGCCGCTGGCGCTGCGCGCCGGCGCCTGGCTGGCCGCGCTGGCGGTGTTCGGCTGGATCGTCTCGGTGGCGGTCACCAAGAACCCGTTGGGCCTGCTGCGGCCGCTGCTGGCCTGACGCGGCCGGCGACGTAGCATGCGCGCATGAGCACCGCGCGCGCGCCCCGTCAGTGGAGCCTGGGCCTGAAGCTGGCCTTGGTGGCCACGCCGTTCGCGCTGCTGATGCTGCTGGCGATTATGGCCACGCTGTGGGTGTCGTGGCAGCTCGAAGGTGGCGCCGCGGCGGTCAACGAGGCCGGCCGGCTGCGCATGCAGACCTACCGCCTCGCGCTATCGCTGGCCAGCGGCGGCGGCGCTGCGCCGCGCGCGCAGATCGAGCAGTTCGAGGACACCGTCTCGCTGCTGCGGCGCGGCGATCCCGAACGGCCGCTGTTCGTGCCCTGGGACGATGCGGTGCGCGAACGCTTCGCCACCTTCGAACGCCACTGGCTGGAACTGCGCAGCCGGATCCAGACCCAGCCGCGCCCGGATGCGGCGGCGCTGAGCGCGCAGGCGGCCGATTTCGTCGCCGGCATCGATGCGTTGGTCGGCGCGATCGAGGCCCACATGTCGCGCTGGACCGCGCTGCAGCACCTGCTGCAGACCGCGGTGCTGGCGCTGACGCTGGCCGCGGGTGCCGCGCTGCTGCTGACCGGCTACCGCTTCGTGCTCGAGCCGCTGCTGCAGCTCAAGCGCGCGATCGAGCGGCTGCAAGGCGGCGACTTCGACACGCGCATCCAGCCCAGCAGCAACGACGAGTTCAGCACGCTGGCCGCCGGCTTCAACCAGTTGGCCGGGCAGTTGCAGGCGGTGTACCGCAACCTCGAAGCCAAGGTGGCCGAGAAAACCTCGCAGCTGCAGGAAAAGGGCGAGCGGCTGCAGGCGCTGTACGACGTCAGCGCGCTGATCGCCGGTGCGACCACGCTGGACGATCTGGCGCGCGGCTTTACCCAGTGCATCGCCCGCGTTGCGCGCGCCGACGCGGTGGCGCTGCGCTGGCTGGACGAGGACTACGAGCGCTACCTGCTGCTGGCCAGCCAGGGGCTGCCGCCGCACATGATCGAGAAGGAGAACTGCCTGAAGGCCGGCGACTGCGAATGCGGTGCGCCGCAGGCCGCCGCTGGTGCCCGCGTGATCCCGCTGCACGCGCTGCCGCGTGACAACCTCGGGCACTGCACGCGCGCGGCCTTCAAGACCATGGTGGTGCTGCCGGTGCGGCTGCACGAGCGCACGATGGGCGAGCTCGCGCTGTTCTTCAACGCCCAGGTCGAGCTGTCGCCGGCCGAGCGCTCGCTGCTCGAGGCGCTGGCCGCGCACCTGAGTGCGGCGATGGAAAACCTGCGCCTGGACAGCCTGGCCAAGGAGGCCGCGGTATCGGCCGAGCGCAACCTGCTGGCGCGCGAGCTGCACGACTCGATCGCGCAGTCGCTGGCCTTCCTGAAGA
>CALBTN010000052.1 GCA_937967345.1 uncultured Rubrivivax sp.
GTTGCATTCGCGCTGGTGTCGGCCGCCGCCTCGGGGCAGGCGGGCCCCACCGCGCGGCTTCACTGCCAAGCCGTCGGCGGCGGCGCGCCTGAGGCGCTGGGCGATCGCGAGGGCCATGCGATTGCGGCGGGCACGTACAGCTGCCGTGTCGAGGGCGGGCCGGGCGATGGCGGCATCGTCACCGGGACCGCGATCTTCGAATGGGACAAGGGCCAGGCGGTGCTGCTTTCCGGCATGGGCATCAACCGCAAACCCGGTGCCGTCAGCGCCTACCAGCACCTCGAAGGCAAGCAGTCGCTGGTGATGACCGACGGCAAGGTCAGCGGTTTCACCGGTTCGGGGCGCGGGCGCTATACCCTGGCCACCGGCAGCATGGCTGCGATGGCCGGCAAGACCTACAGCTTCACCTTCAGCTCGACCGGCCCAGGCCAGTTCACGGTCGATCTAAAGAACGACTGACCCCGCACCAGGCCGCTGCGCGCCGGCAGCGGCTGCGGCGGCCATCCGCCGTTGGATTCGGTGCGCGCACGAGCGCGGCCGGGCGGGGATGCCGGTCGCGGTCGCGGTCGTTGGCGCGGCAGTGCAGCGCAGCGGGCTGCAAGCCGGGGTCGGCGCCGGCACGTATGGCGGCGCTGCACGTCTGACAGTGCCGGGGGAATGGGTGGCATCCGTCGAACCGCTGGTGCCGCACCCGCGCCACGCCGGCTCAAGTGCACCGCGCCCGCGGCCGATATCGGGATGCACCGCAATTGCAGCTCTCGTGCCATGTCCCACACCGCGTCCGCCCACCCGTCCGCGCCGAGCGCACCCGGTGCGGGCAACGCATGGTCGCTGTGGACGCCGGGGCTGCGCTTGATGCGCGGCCTGCGCTCGCGCAGCCAGGCGCTGCTCGTGCTGTCGAGCTGGCTGCCGCTGGCCGCCGCGGCGCTGCTGTGGCAAGGCGCGATCGGCGGCGCGGCCATGGACTCGCTGGGTGCGGCCTTGGACGGCCGCTGGGATGCGTCGGCGCTGCGCTGGGCGCTGTCGGGCCTGCTGCTGCTGACGTTGCTGGCTTCGGCCTACCTGGCGGTGTGTGCGTGGTTGAGCCTGGCACAGCGGCTGCAGCGGCAGGACGAAGCGGCCGCGGCCCAGACGCAGCGCTTGCGCGAGATGTCGGCGCGGCAGTCCAGCGTGCTGGCCGAAGCCCAGGCGGCGATGGCATTGCAGCAGGCCGAACTGCGTGCCGCGGTCGGCGAGCTGGCGCGGCGCACGGTGGCGCTGTGCGGCATGCTCGATGCCGGCGTGGGCGACGCCGCGCGCGCCGCCGCCGACCTCGAGGCGATCCAGGATGAAGAGCGCCACGCGCTGCAGTTGATGAGCAGCCTGCGCGCGCGGCTGCTGAGCCTGGCGCAGCACTGCCAGGCGCTGGGCGATGCCGCCTCGGCGGCGGCGCCGTCGCAGCTCGACGCTGCGCCGGGTTCGGTTGCCGAGCTCAGTGCCTGCGCGGCCGCCGAGATCGCGCACTGCCACCAGCTCAGCGAGCGCGTCGGCGGCGCCGAGCGGCTGAACGAGCGGCGCATCGACTCGATGCGCCGCAACATGGAGCGCTTGCAGTACCGCGGCGAACGCGGCTTGCTCGATGGCCAGCAGCTGATGGTGCTGACGCGGCAGATGCAGGTGGTGCAGGGGGCCGCCCAGCGGTCGCTCGAGCAGATCGCGCAGTGCAGCCAGGCGCTGGGCGCATTCGCCGCCGACGCTGCGCCGCCGGCGGCAGGCATGCACGCCAGCGCGTAGGAACAAGTCTCGGTACTTGGAGTTGCGCCGGCCTGCGATGCACCGCCCGCGTGTCCGAGCAAGCCGAGCGCAACCTCAGCCGGCGATCGGCGGCGAGGCCCGCACCACGCGGATCCGGCCGGCCAGGCGCGGCCCGTCGCGGAAGTTCAAGCCCATCAGCATGAAGTTGGTGGCGCCGGCGAGCAGCTCGATGGCCTGCACGGCGTAGAAGCTGGCGTCGAAGGCCCCGGCCGCAGCCCAGCGGTTCAGCACGATCGCGCAAGGCACCAGCACCAGCAAGCCGTTGGCGGCGATGAAGGCCATGCGCTTGGTCTTGGCATCGACGAGCCGCCCCTTGCGCCGCTTGCCGAGGAAGTTGCCGCTGCCGCCCACGGCGGCCATGGCCGGGATCATGATCCACAGCCCCGGGGTCACGATCAGCGCCTTCACCCGCGCCACCGCGGCAGCCGAGCCGAAAAGCTCCACGATCACGGTGGACACGAAGAAGGCGGCAAGGCACAGCAGGGCGAGGATTCCCGCGGTGAGGTGGGCGCGCTTGGGCATGAGATCTCCTTTGATGGTGACGGACGCAGGCGGCGCGGCGCTTCGGCACGGCGGCCTGGCCGAGGTGTTGCGAGTGGGTTCACTGTAGAAGCCGGTCAACGCCGCGCATAGCCCGAAGCCGGCGACACGCTGTCGGGTGTTCGCCGACAATCGCGGCCTCTCGGAAGGGGCTTGCGGATGGACCGTTTCGATGCCATGCGTGCCTTCGTGCAGGTGCTGGAAAGCGGCAGCTACACCCAGGCCGCACGACAGCTGAACCTGCACAAGGCCACCGTCAGCCAGCAGATCCAGCAGCTCGAGGAAAGGCTCGGCACGCGGCTGCTGACGCGCACCACGCGGTCGGTTGCGCCGACCGCGGAGGGCACCGCGTACTACGCACATGCGTGCAGCATCCTGCAGCAGGTGGACGAGGCCGAAACCTTGCTGCGCGAGGGCGCCAGCGCCGCGGCGGGCCATCTTCGCGTGAACGTGCCGGTGGCCATGGGCCGCCTGGTGTTTGCGCCGGAGATCCGCCACTTCCTGCAGCGCTACCCGAGGATCACGATCGAGCTGGGATGCACCGATCGCGCGGTCGACCTGGTGACCGAAGGCGTCGACTGCGCGCTGCGCGGCGGGCAGTTGCCGGATTCCAGCCTGTCAGCGCGCCGTGTCGGCGACCTGCGCTTCGTGCTGTGCGCTGCGCCGCACTACATCGAGCAGCACGGCCTGCCCGAGACTGCCGAAGCGCTGGCCCGGCACCATCAGATCGGCCACGTGTCGGGCTCGAGCGGCAAGCTGCGCCCGATAGTCTTGAGCCGCGACGGGTACAGCGCCGAGTTCGACCTGCCCGCACGGCTGGTCACCACCGACAGCGCGGTCGCGCTGAGTGCGGGCCTGGACGGACTGGGCCTGATCGTGCTGGCGCAGTTCGTCGCCAGCCACTACCTGGCCAGCGGTGCGCTGGTGCGCGTGCTGCCGGGCTGGAGCTGTCCGTCGCTGCCCTTGCATCTGGTGACGCCGACCACGCGCAAGCGCCCGGCGCGGGTGCAGGTGTTCATGGACTGGGCCCAGGCGCTGCTGCTGCGGCGAATCGGCGCGCACCTGGACGCGCGGTGACGGCAACGCGCAGGCACGGCTGGCGGCGCGCCCGCAGCGGCTCGTGGCCGAGCCGACTGCCCGTGCCACGCTGCGGGCGCGATTGCACTTGCACTTGATACGATCGGCGCCCCGTCGTCCCCGAGCGCGCCCATGTCCGGCAGCACCTTCGGCGCACTGTTTCGCGTCACCAATTTCGGCGAAAGCCACGGCCCGGCGATCGGCTGCGTCATCGACGGCTGCCCGCCGGGCATGGCCTTGGCCGAGGCCGACATCCAGCACGACCTGGACCGCCGCCGCCCCGGCACCAGCCGGCATGTCACGCAGCGCAACGAGGCCGACCGCGTCGAGATCCTGTCGGGCGTGTACGAGGGCCAGACCACCGGCACGCCGATCGCGCTGCTGATCCGCAACACCGACC
>CALBTN010000053.1 GCA_937967345.1 uncultured Rubrivivax sp.
GGCCACAGCTGGCCAACACGCTCGAAGCCGCCGTGCGCGTCAAGCACCAGCAGCTCGCCGCCCCAGGCCTGGCGGTCCGTGCCCATGCCATAGCCGTCGAGCACCCACCCCAGCGCGGGGCCGCTCAGGCCATGTTCGGCCAGCACCGCGGCGGCATGGGCATGGTGGTGCTGCACCGCGACCGCCGGCACCTGCAGGCGCTCGGCCAGCGCCAGCGCCAGCCGCGTGGCGGGGAAGTCCGGGTGCAGGTCGTGCGCCACCGCGTCGACGCGGCCGCCGGCGCGCGCCAGCAAGCGCTCGCAGGAATCGGCCAGCGCCAGGCAGGCGGCTGCGGTGTCGAGATCGCCGTGCAACGGCGAGGCCTCGTAGCCGCCGTCGTGCAGCAGCCCGCAGGCATTCTTGAGAAACGCGCCGGTGGCCAGCACGGTCGGCGTTCGGCGGGCAGGCAGCTTCATCGGCGGTCCTTGTGCGGCGCCGGCGTCAACCGGTGCGCACGCCGGCCGGCGCAGGCATGGCATGCGGCAGGGCGTGGGCCGCGGCGTGGGCCACTGAATCGATCCACGCCAGCCAGGCATCCAGCCCGTGGCCGCGCGTGGCGCTGACCACGAGCGCCTCGATGTCCGGGTTGACGCGCCGCGCATGCGCCAGGCAGCGTTCGACGTCGAAGTCCACGTACGGCAGCAGGTCGGCCTTGTTGATCAGCATCAGGCGTGCGCTGGCGAACATGTCGGGATACTTCAGCGGCTTGTCGTCGCCCTCGGTCACCGACAGCACCACGATGCGGGCGGCCTCGCCGAGATCCCACAACGCCGGGCAGACCAGGTTGCCGACGTTCTCGATGAACAGCAGCGGCCGGCCGTGCACGTCAGCGTCCGGTTGTCCGTGCTCAGGCGGATGCCCGTGGCCGGGTCCATGCGCGTGCTCATGCGCGTGCTCATGCGCGTGCAGCGGCAGCCGCGCAAAGGCCGCGCCGACCATCGCCGCATCGAGGTGGCAGCCCTTGCCGGTATTGACCTGCACCGCCGGCACGCCGCAGGCGCGGACGCGCTCGGCATCCAGCGCCGTGTGCTGGTCGCCCTCGATCACCGCCAGCGGACGGCCCGGCTCGCGCCGGCGCAGTGCCTGCAGCGTGGCCACCAGCAGCGTGGTCTTGCCCGAGCCGGGGCTGGACATCAGGTTGAACGCCGTCACGCCGTGGGCCGCGAAGTGCACACGGTTGTGCGCCGCGTGGCGGGCATTGACGCCCAGCACGTCGGCCTCCAGGCGCACCGCGCGCAGCGCGGTGGCGCAATCTGGCGGCACTTCGATCGTGCCGCAGCCACAGGTCACGCACATCGGCCCGCTCCTCGATCCTCGCCCGCCACCGCATCCGCCGTCTCGGGCACCAGCAATTCGACCACGCGCAGCGCGCTGCCGCCGAGCACCCGCAGCCGCAGGCCGCCGCACGCCGGGCAGGGGTCGAGCCGGTCGCGCAGCTCGACCTCGCGCAGGCAGTCGGCGCAGCGCGCGCGCCCGGGCGGCTGGTCGATCTCGATGCGCGCCGCCTCCAGCGCGGTGCCCGGCGCCAGCGCATCGAGCGCGAAGCGCAGCGCCGCGACCTCGACACCGGCCAGCGCCGGCACCGACAGCCGCAGCACCCGCACCTGCGTGAAGCCCTGCGCGGCTGCGGCCTGCGCCACGATGTCGAGCACGTTGCCGGCCAGGCTCAGCTCATGCATGGGCCGCTCCGGCGGCGTGCGTCGCGGCGGCTTCGCCGCGGCGCGCCGCGATCCAGCCGCGCACCAGCGCCAGGGCCGATGCCAGCCGCGCCCGCGCGGTGCTGCTGATCGGCTCGCCCAGGCCGAAGTCCAGGCCCTCGATCGCCAGCTGCCAGGCCGGCGGCACCGGACCGCCCACGAGCTGCGCCACCTGCAGCACCGCGCACGGCGTCAGCGCATGGCTGAGCGCCGGCAGCGCGGCAGCAGGCACGAGGGGCGTCAGCGCGACCCCGCCGGCGGCGGCCACCACGCCCGGCCGTGCGGCATCGACGAACAACACCGCGCGCCGGCCCTGCAGGTCCAGCGCATGCTCGATCTGCAGCTGGAAGTCGCTCAGCAGTTCGATATCGCCGAGCCGGTCGGCGCCTTGCGCGGCCAGCGCGGCCAGCGCGTCGAGCAGCGCCGGCCCGAGCGCATCGTCGCCGCGGCTCGGGTTGCCGACGGCGAGCACGAGCAGCGGCGCTACAGCGTCTTGGCTCATGGCAGCACACGCTCGACGTGGCCGCCGCCGTCGCGCAGCACGCGGTCCAGCACCGCGCCGTCGGCCTGTGCCAGCGTCAGCTCCAGCGGCATGCGGCCCAGCGCGTGGGTGGCGCAGCTCAGGCAGGGGTCGTAGGCGCGCACCGCGGTCTCCACCCGCGACAGCAGCGGCTCGGTGATCTCGCGCCCGTCGAGGTGCTCGCGTGCCACCACGCGCACGGCCTCGTTCATCGCCTGGTTGTTGTGCGTGGTGCTGACGATCAGGTCGCACTCGGTGACGAGATCGTCCTCGCCGATCGCATAGTGGTGGATCAGCGTGCCGCGCGGTGCTTCGATCACGCCGACGCCTTCGCGCCGCCCGCGTGCGACCCCGGGCAGTGCCGCGACGCGCTCGCCGGCCACGACATCGTCAGCGGCGAGCAGCTGGCCGATCACCTCGGCGGCGTGCAGCATCTCGATCATGCGCGCCGCGTGGTAGGCGAGCGAGCCGTGCACCATGCCGCCGGCGACGAAGGCGCGGCGGCGCCCCTCGGCGCGCGGCGTCGGGATCGCGTCGCACACCTGCACCCGTGCCAGCGGGCCGACGCGGTACCAGCCGGCGGTGCGCCCGAGCCGGCGCAGGTACGGAAACTTCATGTAGGTCCAGGGCTCGACCGCCTCCTCGATGTGCTCGGCATAACGCTGCACGTCGACGCCGTCGAGCAACGTTGCGCCGTCGGCGCTGCGCCAGCGCAGGTGGCCGTCGTAGAGGTCCATCGCGCCGGCCGGCACGCCGCCGCGGCGGCCGTCGGCGACCAACGCCAGCCAGTTCGAGCGCATCGCCGCGAAGTGCTCGAACAGCGCCGGGTCGCGCGCCTGCAGCGCATCGACCAGATCCACCGCGCGCTCGCACCAGCCGACGATCTGCGGCAGCTGCGCCGCCAGCGCGTCGCGCTCGCCCGCGCTGAGCTGGCGGTTGACGCCGCCGGGCACCGAGCCGGTGCCGTGCACGCGCTTGCCGGCGGTCAGCCGGATCACCTCCTGCCCGAACTTGCGCAGCAGCACGCCCTGGCGCGCGATCTCGGGGTGCGCCGCGGCCACCGCCATGATGCTGTGCAGCGATCGTTCGCTGTCCAGACCGAACAGCAGGTCGGGCGACGCGAGGTGAAAGAAGTGCAGCGCGTGCGACTGCAGGATCTGCCCGTGGTGCATCAGCCGGCGCAGCGCCTGCGCCGACGGCGGCACGGCGTCGGCCACGCCGAGCGCGACGTCGATCGCCTTGCACGCCGCCAGGTGGTGCGACACCGGGCAGATGCCGCACAGCCGCTGCACCATCACCGGAACTTCCCAGTACGGGCGGCCGACGATGAAGCGCTCGAAGCCGCGGAACTCGACGATGTGCAGCCGCGCTTGCTGCACCTTGCCGGCAGCGTCGAGCAGCAGCGTGACCTTGCCGTGACCTTCGACGCGCGACAGCGGGTCGATCGCGATGCGGCGCAGGCCGCCGCTGCCGCTGGCAAGGGGGCGGGTGGCGTCCATCAGTCGTAGTGCAGCGGCGGCAACACCGGCGCCCGGCCGTCGAGCAGCGCGAGCACCAGCGCGGCGATGCTGTCGGCGCTGGGCGGGCAGCCGGGCAGGAAGTGGTCGATGTGCACCAGCTCGTGGATCGGGTGCACGCGCGCCAGCGGCAGCGGCAGCTCGGGGTCGTTCGGCACCTGGCTGCCGGGCGCCAGCCCCGGGCGGTCGCGGTAGACCTCGATCAGCATGCGCCCGACGTCCAGCGCATTGCGCTGCGCCGGCAGACCGCCATTGACCGCGCAGGCACCGAGCGCCACCAGCACCCGGCAGCGCGCGCGGAACTCGCGCAGCACATGCACGTTCTCGGCGTTGCACAGGCCGCCTTCGACCAGGCCGAGGTCGCACTCGCCCAGCGTCTTGATGTCGTTGAGCGGCGTGCGGTCGAACTCGACGCGATCGAACAGCGTGAACAGCCGCTCGTCCATGTCGAGCAGCGACATGTGGCAGCCGAAGCAGCCGGCCAGCGACACGGTGGCCACGCGCGGTTTGCGCGAAGGCGGCGGCGCGGCCGCGGCGGCGGCGATGGCCGGCGGCTCAGGCATCGCCTGCCCTCGGGTCCGCGGCTGCGGCAACGGCAGCGCGTGCATCGGCCGGCCGCGCGCCGATCGGCACCGCGAAGCCACGCCGCTTGGGCAGGATCGCCCCCACCGGGCAGATGTGCGCCGCCAGGTCGGCGGCGGCGAGCGCGCTGTCGCCGAGCCGGCCGCTGGGCGAGTCGACGATCAGACGGGTGGCGATGCCGTGACCGCCGATCGCGAACACGTCCTTGCCGTCGACCTCGCTGCTGGCGCGCAGGCACAGCTTGCACAGGATGCAGCGGTTCAGGTCGAGCCAGATCTCGGGGTGGCTGGCGTCGACCGGGCGGTGCGGGTGAAATTCCTCGAAGCCCGGCCCGGTGAGGCCGAAGGCGTAGCCGGCGTCCTGCAAGCGGCAGTCGCCGCTCTTCTCGCAGCTCGGGCAGAAGTGGTTGCCCTCGACGAACAGCATCTGCAGCAACAGGCGCCGGCGCGCATCCAGCTCGGGCGTGCGGTTGTCGACCACCATGCCGTGGCGGGCCGGCGTGGTGCAGGCGGCGGCGAAGCGCTCGCCGACGATCTTCACGATGCACAGCCGGCACGCGCCGCTTTGGCCCAGGCGCTCGTGCCAGCACAGGGTCGGGATCACGTGGCCGGCGCGGCGCGCAGCCTGCAGGAGGGTCTCGCCGGGGGCGAACGCCACCTCGGCCCCGTCGAGGTGGAAGCGCCGTCCGTCGTCGGGCTGCGCCAGCGTGGTCGACAACGGCGTCGGGTTCATCCGCTGCGCTCCAGGTGGGCGTGCGCGTCGTCGCGGCCGGTGACGCGGCGCGCGGGTTCGAGTTCGGCGTCCAGGTCGAAGGCCGGTACGAAGCGCGGCTGGCGCAGCCGGCGCCGGTAGGCGTCGGGAAAGCGTGCCAGCGTGTCGCGCAGCGGGTTCGACGCGGTGCTGCCCAGGCCGCAGTGGGTGGCGCCGCGCAGCACGGCCTCGAGCTCGCGCAGTTCGTCTTCGTCGAAGGGGCTGCCGTAGCCGGCGGCGAGCTTGTCCATGCGGCGCACGATCAGCTCGGTGCCGACGCGGCACGGCGTGCAAAAGCCGCAGCTCTCGTGGGCGAAGAACTGGCTGTAACCGCGCGCCACCTCGAACATGTCGCGCGAGTCATCGAAGACGGTGAAGGCACCGGCGGTACGCAGATCGTCGACCTCGAAGCCGATGCGGCGGGCGAACTCGTGCGGCGCGACGCAGCTGCCCGAGGGCCCGCCGACCTGCACCGCCTGCACCCGCCGCGCACCGGCGGCGTCGAGGATCTCCTGCACCGTGCCGCCGAGCGCGAACTCGTAGATGCCGGGCCGCTCGACGTCGCCGCTGACCGAGTGCAGCCGCGTGCCGGTGCTGTACGGGTTGCCGTGCCGGCACCACCAGGCCGCGCCGTGCAGCGCGATCTGCGCCGCCGCGCACAGCGTCTCGACGTTGTTGACCACCGTCGGCTGGTCGAGGTAGCCGCGTTCGATCGGGTACGGCGGCCGGATGCGCGGGGTGCCGCGCTTGCCCTCGAGCGACGCGAGCAGCGCGCTTTCCTCGCCGCAGACATAGGCGCCGGCGCCGACGTGGATCTCGATGTCGAAGTCGAAGCCGGCGACGCCGCCGATGCCGGCGCCCAGCACACCGGCGGCGCGCCGACGCGCCAGCACGGCCTGCAGCGGGTCAAGCATGAAGCGGTACTCGCCGCGCAGGTAGACGAAGCCCTGGCGCGCCCCCAGCACCCGGGCCGCCACGGTCATGCCCTCGAAGACGGTGTCGGCCTGCAGCGACAGCAGCACCCGGTCCTTGAAGGTGCCGGGCTCGCCCTCGTCGGCGTTGCACACGACGACGCGCGTGCCGCCGTCGGGCAGCGGGGCATGGCGCGCGGCCTGCCACTTGTCGGCGGTGGCGAAGCCGGCACCGCCGCGGCCGCGCAGGAACGATGCTCGCAGCTCGTCGAGGATGGCGTCGCCGCCGCGCTGCAGCGTCGCGCGCAGCGCCGGGCCGGCCAGCGGCGCGCTGTCCAGCAGCGGGCCCGTGCGCCGCAGGTTGTCGTCGACGCGCTGCCAGGCCGGCGGCCACTGCGGCGGCGGCACGCCGGCGCGAAGCAGTCCGGCCAGCGCGTCGATGCGCGCGGCGTCCATCCGCGTCAGCACCTGGTGCTGGTTGACCAGCACCGCCGGGCCCTGGTCGGGCAGGCCGGTGCACGACGCAAAGCCGACCGAGACCGCGCCGTCGGCGCTGACCTCGCCCGGTTGCACGCCCAGGCGCGCGCACAGCCGCGCCGCCAGCTCGCGGCTGCCGAGCAGGCGGTCGGTGACGCTGTCGCTGAACAGCAGGTGCACGCGGCCCACCGGCTGCAGGTGGAAGAAGCGGTAGAAGCTGGCCACGCCCTCGACGACGGCCGGCGTCAGCCCGACCGCCGCGGCGACCTGGCGCAGCACCGGGCGCGGCAGCCAGCCGAGCGCTTCTTGCACCTCGCGCAGGATCTGCACTAGCGCGCAGCGCTGCGCGCCGTGGCGTTGCACGATGGCATCGACGGCAGCAACGGACCAGGGCGGCACGGGATCGGGCATCGGGCTGATCTGCAGGCAGATGGCCACCGCAATTGCGCCTTGCGCATGCGCAGGCCTGACGCTGCCATCATGCCCGCGCCCCCCTGTCGCTGGCGACGGCAGGCGCGGCTGCCTTGCGGCAGGTCAACGCCGGGCGGTGCCAACCCTTCGGCGCGGTTGGCCGGCCCAGGTGACGATCGGCTGCAGCGCCGCGATCTCCCGAAGCGGCTGCGGCCCGGCCGCGCTCGAGGGCGCGCAATAAGAATGGTTCGCATTGAGAATAGAATCGAGACTCCTTCGGTCGACATGGAATTTCGGGAGTCGCACGCATGGCCCAACCCACTTCGCTGCGCCTGGCCGCGGCCACGCTGCTCGCCGCCGCTGCGCTGGGCGCAAACGCGCAGGACAAGACGCTGAACCTGTACTCGGCGCGGCACTACCAGTCGGACGAGGCGTTGTTCAGCAACTTCACCAAGGCCACCGGTATCCAGATCAACCGCATCGACTCCGACGATGCCGGTGTCGTGACGCGGCTCAAGGCCGAGGGCGCGGCCAGCCCGGCCGACGTGGTGCTGATGGTGGACGCGGCGCGGCTGACGCGCGCCAAGGCCGACGGCCTGTTCCAGCCGGTGAAGTCCGAACTGCTGCGCCAGCGCATCCCGGCGCACCTGCGCGACGGCGACGCCGACGGCGGGCCGCAATGGTTCGGCTTTTCCACGCGCGCGCGCATCATCGTCTACAACAAGGCCAGCGTGCAGCGCGCCGACGCCGACACCTACCAGGAGCTGGGCGACCCGAAGAACAAGGGCAAGGTGTGCACGCGCTCGGGCTCGCACCCGTACAACCTGACGCTGTTCGGCGCGATGCTGCAGCACTTGGGGCCGCAGGCCACCGAAGCCTGGCTCAAGGGCATGGTCGACAACATGGCGCGTCCACCCAAGGGCGGCGACACCGACCAGATCAAGGCTGCGGCCTCGGGCGAATGCCAGGTGGTGCTCAGCAACAGCTACTACCTGGCGCGGATGATGCGCTCGACCAAGCCCGAGGACGTCGAGGTGGTGTCCAAGGTCGGCTACGTCTTTCCCAATCAGGACAGCTGGGGCACGCATGTCAACGTCGCCGGCGCGGCGATGGCCAAGCACGCGAAGCACCCGGCCGAGGCGGTGAAGTTCCTCGAGTACCTGGCCAGCGACGAGGCGCAGATCTACTTCGCCAACGGCAACAACGAGTGGCCGGCGGTGCCGGGGGTGAAGATCAGCGACAACCCGGCGCTGACCGCGATGGGCAGCTTCAAGGTCGACGCGCTGCCGATCGCGCAGGCCGGCGCCAATCAGGCCCAGGTGCAGCAGATGCTGGACCGGGTCGGCTACAAGTAGGCCGGCCGCATCGAGCCGATCAGGGCGCGCCGGTCAGGGCGCACTGGCTGGGCGCATGCGGAACATGCCCCAGCCTTGCATGCTCAGCACCGGCTGGCCGTGCTGGTTGATCAGGTGCCAGCGCGACTGCACCAGGCCGACGCCGGGGCGGCTGTTCATCGGCCGTGACGCCAGCACCTCGAGCCGCATATGCAGCGTGTCGCCAGGGAACACCGGCGCCAGCCAGCGCAGGTTGTCCACACCGGGCGAACCCAGGCTGGCGGACTGCAGCAGGTAGTCGTCGCACATGATGCGCATCGCCATCGCGCAGGTGTGCCAGCCGCTGGCGGCGAGCTTGCCGAACAACGAGCGCGACGCGGCGTTGTCGTCGAGGTGAAAGGGCTGCGGATCGAAGTCGCGCGCGAAGGCCAGCACCGCCTCGCGCGTGACCGGCATCGCGCCGAACTCGCGGGTCGAGCCGACGTGAAAGTCTTCCCAGTAGTAGCGCGGGTTGGCTTGCGGCGTTGCGGCGGCCTGCGCGGTGGCGTCGGAGGGTGTTTGGCTCATGGCGCGGGCGAGCATAGCCGGGTGCGCAAGCCCGTCGCGGCGCGGGCGAGAATGCCCGCAATCCCGTCGCAACCCGCCAGCACAGCATGAGCGTCCTCATCGTCGGCCTGATTGTCTTTCTCGGCGTGCACTCGGTGCGCATCGTCGCCGAGCCCTGGCGCAGCGCGCAGATCGCGCGGCGCGGCTTGAATGCGTGGAAGGGGTTGTATTCGCTGGTGTCGCTGGCCGGCTTCGTGCTGATCGTCTGGGGCTACGGCCTGGCGCGCGCGCAGCCGCAGCTGCTGTGGCTGCCGCCGCGCTGGGCGCCGCACCTGAGCTCGCTGCTGATGCTGTTCGCCTTCGTCCTGCTGGTGGCGGCCTACGTGCCGCGCAACGGCATCAAGCGCGCGGTGAAGCATCCGATGCTGCTGGGCGTGATGCTGTGGGCGATTGCTCACTTGCTTGCAAACGGCACGCTCGCCGACCTGCTGCTGTTCGGCAGCTTCCTGGGGTGGGCGGTGCTCGACTACCTGGCGGCGCGGCGGCGCGACCACGCAGCCGGCGACCCGCCGCTGCCGGGCGGCATGGCCGGCACCCTGATCGC
>CALBTN010000054.1 GCA_937967345.1 uncultured Rubrivivax sp.
AGGTCGGCCGCTCCGGTGACCGCCTGAGACGTGCCGTCCGGCGCTCGCTCGCTCAGCGCGACCACGATGCGCCGGCGCGCGCCGGCCACGGCTTCGTCGCGCACCAGCCGCAGCTGAAGCACGGGCGCCGCTTCGCGCTCGGCCTGCCCGGTGGTCAGCGGCAGCGCCACCCGATCGCAGCCGACGAAACGCGGCCCGGCGCCGCTGACCATCAGGTGGTGCACGCCGCCGGCTTCGTAGCGCACCGGCACCTGGTAGCGCCCGGGTGCCACCTCGCGCGGCGCCAGGTCGAGCACGCCGATCGCCAGCGGCACGCGCTTGTAGTTGGAGTAGCTGCCGATCGGCGCCATCATGCCTTCGCTGTACTGGTAGATCAGGCGGTCGGCCGCATTGGCCACCAGCAGCCCGGCGCCGCCCGGCGCGACGATGGCGCGGTGCAGGCTGGCGTTGTCGGGCTGCGCATCGCTGGCGCTGCCCAGCAGCACGCGGGCCGGCTGCACCCGGCCGGCGCGCAGGTCGGCCAGCGCCCAAAGGTCGGCGCTGGATTCGTCGCCGGCCACCGCGTAGACAAAGCGCCGGGTCAACGCCAGCCGCTGCGCGCCGGCCACGGTGGCCGACTGCGCGTGCACCACGCCGGAGGCGAGGTCGACCATGCTCATGCGGTCGCCGCCGATGGCAATCGCGTAGCGCCCTTCGTCGGCGAGCGCGATGTCGGCCACCGGGTGGCCGAGCGCGAGCCGGCGCAGCTCGCTGCCGTCGGGGTCGATGGCCAGCAGCGCCTGGCTGTCGTGCGCCACCAGCCGCCGCGCCAGCGGGCTGTACGTCACGCGCCGAGCCGGCTGCGGCAGGCTCCAGCTGCGCAGCACCTGCGGCACGCCTGCCGCGCCGGCAGCCGCCCAGCGCAGCACGCGGCCATCGGTGTGGGTGCTCAGCAGCACGGCACCATCGGGCGTGTCGATCGACTCGATGGCGCGCACGCCGGCCGCCGCGGCCGTGCGCCACGGCGCGTCGGGTTGGGCGATGTCGAGCACCGCCACCTGGCCTGCGGCCGGCAGCGCCAGCCACAAGCGTGCGGCGGCTTCGTCCAGCGCCAGCGTGGCGCCCTGGGCGTCGCCGGGCAGATCGATGGTGCGCACGATGCGCCGGGCATGGGTGTCGACCGCCACCACGCGCAGCGGCGCCGCATCCACCAGCAGCCACAGTTCGGCGCGGGCCGGCGCGTGGGCCCAGGCGCGCGGCGTGCCGGGCAGTGCGACGATCGACTCCAGCTTGGCGTTGTTCAGGCCGACGAAGGGGTTGATGAAGGCCAGCGTGCGGTCGGCGTTCAGGCTCAGGATGCGGTAGGTGTTGAGGTCGACGTCGGCACGCCGGCCCACGCCGGTGGTCAGCAGCGACTTCACGCGGTCGGTGCACGACAGCTCGCCCTCCGACAGCGTGGGCCGCTGGCGCTGCAGCCAGGCTGCGAGCTGGCCGGGCGCGTAGCGCAACGGGCTGCCCGAGGCGGTGTCGCTGATCTGCAGCGTCAGCCGGCCCAGGCCACCGCTGGCCTGCTCGCGGCTTGCTTCATAGCTCCAGCGCAGTTGCACGCCGGCATCCTGGATCTCGCCCGACGTGCCCTCGGCGTGGGCGAACGCAGCGCCCAGGCCGGCGCTGCACAGCACCAGCATGAGCGCGCGCCAGCCCAGGCGGGGCAGTGTCGACGCAAGCCACCGCATGGCATGGTCCTCAGACTTCCACGCTCAGTTCCGACAGCGCGATCTTGTCGAAGCGCCGGTTGCCGAGCAGCGAGGCGTTGAAGCGCAACTTGCTGACCAGGCCGCCGCCGCTGGCGCGGGCCCCGACAAACGGCGCCGTCAGCGGCGTGCCGACCGGACTGGCGTGGCCGGTCCAGCCGTTGGCGGTCACCAGATGCCATTGCGTTGGATCGGCTTGCAGCATGACCCACAGCGTGGCAAACAGCGGTTGCGCGAAGAACGGCGCGTCGAACGGGTTCTTGGGGGACACGCCGATCCAGGCGCCGACCGCGCGCACCGCGGGCGAGAACCTCAGCCGGATCGGCGCCTCCAGCACGTCGCTGCTCGGGCTCGGGTCGGCGGCGGCCAGCATCGAGTCGCCGAGCCAGAAGTTGCAGTCGAAGTCGGTGTTCGAGCAATCGCGCCGCCGCACGACTGGGCCCGTCTCGTTGACGAAGATCTGCACGTTGCTGTCGAGACGGTAGTTCCAGGTTCTTCTCGACACGATGGTGTCCGGCGCGACGAACCCGCGCGTGATCGGGTCCACCTCGTCCCAGTGTTTCGCCACGGCATTGTTGAAGTCCGCCGGCGACAGCAGTTGCACGATGGCCATGATCTGACCCTCCGTCACGGTCGAAGCTGATCGGCCGGTGCGGCAAGCACCGGTTCCACCCGCAGCAGGCCCCAGATCCCGCCGTCGCGCAGGAAGCTGGCCTGGCTGCCCATGAAGTAGTCGTGCGGCACGCGCAAGGCGCCACCGGCAGTCACCTCCACCGTCACGCCCATCATCGGACCGAAGCCGTTGAACACACCCTGGCGGATCGCGGAACCGGCCTTGGCGTCGATGCGCCGCGAGTCGGGCGACCACGGATAGGGGTTGAAGGCGTGGCCGGCGAGCTCGACGCCTTGTTGGCGCGTGTGGCCACCCGGGTGGACGAAGTGCAGCCGCAGGCGCTCGCCGGCACGCGCGCGCATCACCGGCGTCTCGGGGTCGCAGGGGTTGGCCAGCGCCAGCACCGGCGCGATGCCGGCGGCGCAGCGCACGCCACCACCCGGCGCGGCCAACGCGGCCGAACTGAACACCTGGCTGTAGTCGCTCTCGTTGCGTTCGGGGAAGGCCACGCTGGGGTCGCCGCCGCGGCGTGCCCACAGCGGCTCGGTGCGGTAGTTCCAGGCCTTCATGCCGTAGTCGTCGGGCTCCTCGGCGCCCCACAGGTTGGGCACCGGCATGTCGCCGTGCAGCGCAGTCACGGCGTCCTGGAAGATCAGCACATGGTCGACATAGCGGCGCGCGGGCTTGCCATCGGCCGCCGGCACGCAGACTTCGGCGCTCAGCGCCGTGGCGGTGAAGCGGTTGTCGGCACACACGTCCGAGCCCTGCGGGCCGACCACCAGCGCGCCGATCAAGCCGTGCATCGGGTGCTTGACCGCATCACCGAAGCTGCGCAGCGGCAGCGCGCCGGCCTCGACCGGCTGGCGCCCGGGCCCCGGCTCTCGCGTGCTGAGCACGAACGACTTCTGGCAGCGCTGCAGCGCCAGCCCGGTGGCTCCCGGCACGCACGCCGGAATCAGGCTGCCCTGCATGCCCGAGCTCGCTTGCTGGCGCGCGCGC
The DNA here is from genome assembly GCA_937967345.1 of uncultured Rubrivivax sp. GTDB lineage: Bacteria > Pseudomonadota > Gammaproteobacteria > Burkholderiales > Burkholderiaceae_C > Rubrivivax. The sequence continues at coordinate 3,346 of CALBTN010000054.1, forward strand.
TCGTCCTCGCCGCGCGACAGCCCGGCAGCCAGCGCCAGCGCGCCGTTCAGGCCGACGTTGCTGCCGTCGCCGTACAGCGGGTTCTGCGACAGCCGCGGCACCGACAAACCCACCGTGCTGGACATGCGGAACTGGTTGAGGTTGAAACCGTCGGCGATCATCGGCAGCGCGTCGTGCGACGCCGCCCGTTCGGGCAGCGGCTGGCCCGGCGCCGCGGCCGGGCCATCGGCCAGCAGCGGCGGCAGCAGGTTGCGCACGAAAACCTGCAGGCATTCACCGGCGGCGGCGCGCAGCACCATGGGTTCGATCGGCTGACCCGCGGCGTAGCGCGGACGCAGGTCGGCGATCGCCGCTGCGGCCGTACGGTCACTGGCGGCAGCTTCCAGCTCGTCGCAGGCGTCCGCTGAGTCGCAGCGCTGGCTGCGGTGCAGCGCGTAGACGATGGCCTGCGGATCGCGGATGCGAAAGCGCTGGCTGTAGCGGATGCCGGCCGACTGGGCCGTATCGCAGTCGCCCGCCAGTTCGCAGGCGCGCAGCACCGAGACCTCGAAGAAGCGCCTCGGCGCATCGCCACCGCCGGGCAGCTGGCACACCTGATTGCGCACATCGCCCAGCGGAATCTCGGGTGCGGGCACGGGCAGTGGCTTCAGCGCGGCACTGTGCAGCGCCACCTCACGGCCACGCGCAGCCGCCTGCTGCCGTGCCGACGACGCTTCACTGGTATAGACGACGGACGAAGCCGGCGCTGGCGCCGAAGGCGGCCGGTAGCTGCGCAGCACGCCCCACATGCCGTCCCACAGCTGATCGACCGATGAGCCGAAGTACAGATAGTCCGCGGCCGGCAGCCCCGCCGGGTTGACCAGCAGGTCGAACTCGAAATGCTCCGAGATGCCCACCGGCTGCGCGTGCGTGTAGCCCGAGCCCAGCGAGCTGGGCAGGCGGTGCCATTTCACGCCGTTCATCGTGAACACGTGCTGCGCCTCCTGCGCGCCCTGGATCAGCCGGATCTGCACCGGGTCACCCTCGAAGGCCGGCAGGATCGGCGTGGCCGGGTCGCCGAACTCGCGCCACGGCTCGAGGTTGACGATGCCCGAGCGGCAGCCGGCGCCCGCCAGCAGATCCTTGCGGTAGAGCTGGCAGTTGAAGTCGCGGCGCCAGCCTTCGACATCCGCCAGCACCGCATCGAGTTGCGCTTGCCGGCCCAGCGAGCGCAGCAGCGCGCGCGTGCTGGTGCTGACGTAGGCAGGCTGCCGATTGAGCGCCAGATGCTCGTCGCGCGCGGCGTGAATCTCGGTACTGAAGGCATTGGCCATGTCGCCCAGGCAGTCCTGGTCGCCTGCGGCCGGGTTGCAGGGCAGCGAGCTGAAGGCGCGGTGCTGGCTTTGGCGGTAGCTGAAGCCGCCCAGCGCCGCCAGCGGATTGCCGGCCGGCTGCGCCGGGTTCACCGCCGTGATGTCGGCAATGCGCAGCGCCAGCGGCTCGTGGCGGTAGTTGACGAACTGGCTGCCCGGGTCTTCGCTGGAAATGCCCAGCGGCCGCGCCGGCAGCATCGCCACATGGCGCCGGCCGAAGCGCACTTCCGAGTGGTCGCGCATCAGGCTGTCGGGGCCGCGCGGCTCGGGGTTGATCGGCTCGAGCGCGGTGTTGTAGGCGATGCCGAAATCGGCGATCGCCAGCGCGAACTCGCGGCGCGTCTGATCGTTCTTGTTCGCAGCGCTGCACGCCGCCGCCGCACCACCCGCCCGCTTGCCCGAAGCCGGCTGCAACGGGCTCGAATCGCTGTCGCCGAGGCACTCGGGCGCGATGATGTTGGCCAGGGTGGCGGTCGGGCCGCCGTCGCTGCGCAGCACCAGCGGGTCGCGCGGCTCGATCACGCCCAGCACCGGGTCCGCGCCGCGCAGGCGGCTCGCGGGCACTTGGCTGGCCAGATTGGCGCCGCCGATCAGCTTGTCGCACAGCGGCGAAGGGTTCGCGGCGCCGCTGTCGCAGCCGAGGTGGCCCGTCGGGCCGGCCATGGCCGCGCCGGCTTGCGCCATGTCGTTGGCTTCGACCTTGGCGTCGACGCGGGTCCACACCGAGTTCGCCGGCTCGATCACCAGGCCGGCGTACAGGCCATGCTGCTGGTGCGAACTGGGCCCGAAGTGGTCGTGCGTGAACACGGTGCGCAAGGTGTTGTCCTTGCCCCTTTGGTTGATGATCGGATCGGCCCACCACCGTTGCGTGGTGCGCTGCGCACCGCAAAACGGATGCTCGGCGTGCAGCCGGTGCTCGTAGTGCGCGGCGGTCTCGCCGGGTTGGCGCGCCGGGCAGATACCCTTGTTCAGCAGCCGGGTGTGGCCCAGAGGATCGGCGCCGCCGCCCGAGCCGGCGGTGAAGATGTCGCCGCCGGGGCTGAACAGCGGGTGCGCCTTGGGCTGCAGCGGCTGGCCCTGGCCGGTGGCGGTCACGCGCCGGTTGTGAGCAAAGATGCGTTCGCGCACCTCGTCGGGCGAGAAGGTGCCGTCCTCGTAGTTCCAGCCGTTGCCCGAGCCGTCGCTGGAGGTGACGTCGAACTTCACCAGGTGGATGTGCTGGCCGATGGTGTCGGTCGGCGTGAAGACCTGGAAGTCGTCGACGTTGAGCGCCGAGGGCACGAAGTTGCTCGACTTGAAGTCGATGCAATCGCCCGAGTTGGCGCGGAAGAACAGCGGCTCGGGCAGCCGGGTGCGCGTGGCCGGGTCGATGATGTCCTTGATGTCGTGCTCGAGGATGGCGATGCGGCCCTGCGGGTCGAACCAGCCGTGCTTGTTGTAGGTCAGCTCGGTCTGGATGAACGCCGCACGGTAGTGCCGGCGCGGCGCGTTGGCCGGGCACGGGTTGGCATAGGGTGCGCCGGCCGCGGGCGGGCGGCCGTTGACGCGAAACAGCGCAGCGCTGCCGCCGCGCGGCTGTTGGATGCCCACCGTGGCCGCGAAGTCGGTGGCATAGCCTTTGTCTTCGCGCCAGAACGCGGGGTGCGGCGGCGCGCCGGTGCCCGGGCTCAGGCCCGGCGCGGCGAGCGAGCCTTCGTGAAACCGCATCGCGGCCTGTTCCAGTGCGGTGCCGGAATGCGGCAGCGGCTTGATCTCGACTTGGTCCCACACCGCGGCAAAGGCGTTCAGCGCGATCGGGTCTTGCTGGGCCACGCGCTGGGCGATCACGCGTGCGGCCTGGCCGCCGGTGTCCAGCAGCTGCGCGCGCACCGCCGGGTCGTCGCGCGCCGCCTTCAGCGTGCCGCCCAGCACCACATGGCGCGGCAGCCCGCCGTTGACCACGTCGGCCGCGGCAGGCTCGACGCCCGATGCGGCGTCGTAGCCGGCGGCCGCGACATCCATGTCCAGCGGCGGCTGCGGTGGCCGGTGCCCGGCCTGGCCGGGGATGTAGAACGGGTAGCCGGCAAACGCGGCCGACGGCAGCGGCGCCAGCGCCGCGCCCGGAATCGGCACCACGGCCGGTGCTTCGGTACCCGCCGCCACCTCGGCATCGGGCAGGCGGCGCCAGCGCGGATCGTTGGCGGGGCCGGCGGGCTGGTCGGGCCGGAACAGGCCCTGGTCGTTGCCGTCCTCGAACACGTCATGCACCCGCCACAGCTCCCACATGCCCTGCGCGAAGTGCGGATAGAGGTGGCAATGGAAGATCGAATCGCCGGGCGTGAAGTTGCGGTTGCCCGAGCCGCCGAACTCGATGCCGTAGCTGAAGGTGGCGCCCGGCGAGATCGTCTGCGAGTCGAGGTAGGTCGAATCCGGGTCGCTCGCATCGAGCACCCACTGGTGCGCGTGCAGGTGGAACACGTGCGTTTCCTTCGGCCCGGCGTGCAGGTTGCGAAAGCGCACCGGATCGCCCAGGTAGCTGTGGTGCACGTTGGACGGATCGTCCTTGTAGCGCGCGCCGACCGGCTGCGTGCCGGCTGCGTCCCACTGCAGCACCAGGGCCGGGTCGCCCAGGGCCCACGAGCTGAGGAAGAACTCCTCGGCACGGCATTCGGGGCAGTCCTTGGCCACGCCCACCTTGCGCTGCAGCGGCGTGGACATCACGGCCGAGCCCATGCTCGAGGCGCCGTAGTTGACGCCCATGCCGTCCTTCAAGTAGTGCAGCGGGTTGTTCGGATCCTCCAGCTCGGCATAGGCCTGCTGCGCGTGGATCTCGTCGTGCAGGATGACCGTGAACTCGCGAAACGACTCGCCGCAGCCGCTGCCGAACATGTGCTTGGCGGCGTCGTTGCACGGCGGCGCGTCCTGCCCGTGGCCGCGGCCTTCGGGCACGACGATGATCGCGTTGAGGTCGCTGTGCACGATGCGGTTGCCGTCGAGCATGTTCAGCACCGGGCGCGTGCTGCCGTCGGCCAGGCCGCGGCGGGCTTCGTAGTCGATGCGGCGGTAGGCGTGGTGCCCGGCCGCTGTGGTGCCGGTGGCGTGTTGCAGCTCGTCGTGGCTGACCTGCGAGCGGTACCAGCCTGCACCGGGCGGTTCGACGTTCACCGCCGCGAACAGGCCCAGGCCGATCTGGCCGCCATCCCCCTCGCCGCCGACCGGCGCGGCGGTGGAGTAGGCGAAGTAGGTGCCCTCCTTGACCGCGCGCCAGCGCGTCACGACCTTCTGGCCGGGCCTGGCCAGCGACCCCGCGAAGTCGTCGCGCACGGCTTGCGCGGTGAACGGGTTGAACACCACGCCCTGCTGCTGCGGCAGGCCGACGTTGCTGCCGCTGCCGCCGCAGGCGGCATCGAGCGGGCACTGCATGGCTGGCAGCGGCGCCAGCTCCAGCCCGGTGATGTGCAGTGACGCGCTGCGCGTGCGGGGCCGGTCGACGCTGACCTTGCCGGCGCGCACCAGTTCGCGCGACGTGGGCATGCCAGCGCTGGCTTCGACATGCGCCGGCACGCGCCCGTCCAGTTCGCGCGGCGCGCCGCCCTCGTCCTGCCACTGTGGGTCGAGCAGGTTCTCGAACGTCACCTGCAGGCAGTCGCCCTCGTTGACGCGCAGCACCAGCGGACGCGGGCGCTTGTCGGCCCGCAGCACGGCATTGCCGGGGCCGAGCGGGCGCGACGCGTCCAGCGGCACCACGTCATGGCGCAGGGCGTACAGCATGCCGGCCGGCACGAAGGCGGCGTGGCGGTTGAGCACGTAGGCCTGCTCGATGGCGACCACGTCGGCGTGGATGACGCGGCGGCAACTGGCGTCGGCCGTGGCCGCAGCTGGCGGGACGTTGACGCAGGCCGTGAGCGGCGCCGCTGCCAAGAGCACCGCCGCGACCGGGCGCAGCCAGCGTGCGTTGCCGCTGCGGCCATCGCAGTGGCCCGAAGCGGTGCGCGTGTCGATCCAGCGCGGCGCCCGACATGTGGCAGACCAAGCTTGCGACATCATGGCTCGCTCCCGTCGTCATCGGCCCGCGACCGCCGCGCTGCGCGGCCGCACACCCGCGGCCGCGATTCGCAACCCGCGCAACGAGGCGGCGTTGCGGCCCTGGCCGCAGTGCCCCTGCAGTGCGCTGCGGCCGTGGTCGAGCCCGTGGCCGTGGGCGCGCCGGCGTTGGCAGCGCAGGGGGGCGATGCTCAACCTCATGGCTTGCTCCGTGGATGGCCGCTGGGCAATCTTGGGCAGTGGATCGATGCGGGAAATCGTAGGCAAGCCACCTGCCGTTGTCGTCATCAGGACGGAGGACGCAGGCGTACCGGCGCCTCGGGCGCAGGCACGGTGGCGAGCGCGCCGACACCAGCGCGCCACGGCGTGGCCCGGGCACGGCGTGCCGATGCGGCCGGCTGCGTTGGGCGGCCGAGACCAGCCTGTCGCCCGCAACCGGGACGGAGTTGACATTTGTCAACCGGCCCGGCGCCCGCTCGGGCTGGAATCGGCCGTTGGGCTGGAGTCATTCCTGCCCAACCGGTGCCCGATCTGCCGTCTTGGGGTGTGCCGGGAATCGCGGGCGGCAAGGGGAGCAAAGATGCGTGTACGCAAGCTGTCGCTGACGTTGGCCGCCGCCGCGGCGGTGGCCGCGGCCGGCATGGTGGTGGCACAGGACCAGGAGC
>CALBTN010000055.1 GCA_937967345.1 uncultured Rubrivivax sp.
GGTGCGGCGCGCCGTTGCGCGCGACCACGCCGAAGACGATGGCGTAGGTGGTGCCGGCCTGCGCCATGCCCAGCAGCAGCCCGGCGCTGCCGGTGAAGGCCAGCCCGGAGCTGGCCAGCGCCATCCACACCAGGCCGCAGGCGTAGAGCACGCCGCCCAACAGCAGCACGCGCCAGGCGCCGAAGCGGTCGGCCAGCATGCCGGCAAACGGACCGAACACGCCCCAGGCCAGGTTCTGGATCGCCAGCGCGAAGGCGAAGGTCTCGCGCGACCAGCCGCGGTCCATCGTCAGCGGCTGCAGGAACAGGCCGAAGCCGTGACGGATGCCCATCGACAGCGTCACCACGGCGGCGCCGCACAGCAGCACCTGGGTCATCGACAGCGGCGCCGTCTTGGCGGTTGCGGGTGGGGCCATGCGGCGAATCTAGCGCATCCGCCGCGCCGCGGTCGCGCTGCTACATTGCGAGGCAAAGAAGCAGGAGACCGGCGTGAAGATCCTCGTGCTCGGCAGCGGCGTCATCGGTACCTGCGTGGCCTACTACCTGGCACGCGACGGCCACGAAGTGCAGGTGCTCGACCGCCAGGAAGGCCCGGCGCTGGAGACCAGCTTCGCCAATGCCGGCGAGGTCTCGCCCGGTTATTCGGCGCCGTGGGCCGGGCCGGGCGTGCCGGTCAAGGCGATCAAGTGGATGCTGATGGCCCACAGCCCGCTGGTGATCTGGCCGCTGCTCGACCCGGCGATGTGGCGCTGGGGCGCGGCCATGCTGGCCAACTGCACCGAACGCGCCTACGCGCTGAACAAGAGCCGCATGGTGCCGATTGCCGAATACAGCCGCGACTGCATGAAGGCGCTGCGCGCCGACACCGGCATCGCCTACGACGAGCGCATGCAAGGCACGCTGCAGCTGTTTCGCACGCAAAAGCAGCTCGACGGCATCGGTGGCGACGTCGCGGTGCTGAAGCAGTACGGCGTGCCCTACGAGGTGCTGGACCGCGCCAGATTCGTCAAGGTCGAGCCGGCGCTGGCGCTGACCCAGCAAAAGTTCGTCGGCGCCTTGCGCCTGCCCGGCGACGAAACCGGCGACTGCTTCAAGTTCACCAACCGGCTGGCCGAGATGGCGCGCTCGCTGGGCGCGAGTTTTCGCTGGCACACGCAGATCCAGGCGCTGGAACAGCAGGGCGGCCGGATCAGCGGCGTGCGCACCGACGCCGGGCTGATGCAGGCCGACCGCTACGTGCTGGCGCTGGGCAGCTATTCGCCGCTGCTGCTGCGCCCGCTGGGCCTGCGCATCCCGGTCTATCCGGTCAAGGGTTATTCGATCACCGTGCCGATCACCGACGCCAAGGGCGCACCCGAGTCGACCATCATGGACGAGACGCACAAGGTCGCGGTGACGCGGCTGGGCGACCGCATCCGTGTCGGCGGCACGGCCGAGCTCGCCGGCTACAGCCTGAAGCTGCGCGAAGCGCGGCGCGCGACGCTGGAGCACGTGGTCACTGACCTGTTCCCCAAGGGCGGCGATGTGTCGCAGGCCACCTTCTGGTGCGGGCTGCGGCCGATGACGCCCGACGGCACGCCGATCGTCGGGCCCACGCCGCTGCCCAATTTGCTGCTGGCCACCGGCCACGGCACCCTGGGCTGGACCATGGCGGCCGGCACCGGCCGGGTCATCGCCGACCTGGTGGCCGCCCGCAAGCCCGAGATCGAGGTGTCCGCACTCGGCATGGCGCGCTACGGCCGCGGCTGAGCGCTTGGGCGCGGGCGCACTCTGATCCGTGCGCACCACGGGGCGCCATACAGACCCCCGCACACCCTGTCATACCAGCACGACCAGGTCACCGCAACTCTTCAACAACGCGTCGGCCGTCAGCAAGGGGCCGACGGGGTCGCGATCGCGCATGGGCAGGCGCGCCGCCGCCGTCGCCGTCGCGTGCAAGACGCGGACCGCCAGCCCCGCAAAACCGCAGTGCCCGATGGCCGCGACCAGGTCCTCCCGTTCGATGTCGTCCTCGGCGAAGGTTGATGTATATTGACCATGTACATAAATGCATCACAGCGCATGGCCATCCAGATCGCGAACCCTGAGGTAGTCAAGAAGGTCAGCCGGCTGGCACAGGTTACCGGCCTCACCAAGACGGCGGCCGTCGAACTGGCGGTGGACCGGCTGCTGCGCGAAAGCGCGCAGGCGCGCGGCGGTTCTGGCGACGGCATGGCCGCGTTGCTTGCGCAGTTCGACCAGGTGCCGGATCGGCCCGACGCCTTTGATCCCGTCGAATGGGACGATCAGGGCCTGCCGCGATGATCGTGGCGGACACCTCGGCGCTGGCCGCCGTTGTCTTCGGCGAGCCTGAGCGCGGCCGCTTCGTGCGCCGCATGGAACAGGCCGAGCGGGTGCTGGTCAGCGCCGTGTCGGTGGTCGAGACTCGCATGGTGGTCTTTGGCCGGCGCGGGCCGCGTGGAGTCGTCCTGCTCGACGATCTCTTGCGCCTGCCGATGATCGAGGTCGCGGCCGTCGGTGTCGCAGAGATGGACGCGGCGTACGCCGCCTTCGTGCTCTACGGCCGCGGCAGCGCTCACCCTGCCGCGCTGAACTTCGGCGATGTCTTCAGCTACGCGCTGGCCAAGGTGCGCGGGCTGCCGCTGCTGTTCAAGGGCGATGACTTTGCTCGCACCGACGTACAACCGGCCTGGGAGCGCGCGGCGGGTTGAGCGCCGCGGCCGCCGCGGCCAAGGGTGGCTCGGGAATCAGTCGAGCACGATGCGCGCGCCGTATTGACCGACTACACGGGTTCTCCAGAAGACGTCATGCCGGCACGACCATGTCGCCGTAGCTCGACAGTAACGCGTCGGCCGTCAACAACCGCAGGGGTTCCGTGACAGCCTGAGCGACCAGCAGCCGATCGAAGGGGTCGCTGTGCAGGCTCGGCAAGCCCGCCACCTGGACCGCGTGCTCCGGCTTGACTGCGAGCAATGCGTAGCCGGCATCCCTGAACGCCTGCAGCGCCTGTGCCGGCGGTACCGGCATGTCGCCCCGGCCCAGCGCGTGCTTGATCGCGATTTCCCACAGCGTTGCCGCGCTGACATGCACTTCGTCAGCGTCGAGGATGATCTGCCGCGCCTGGCGCGACAGCCGCCGGCTTTCGGTGACGGCCCACAGAGCGATATGCGTATCCAGCAGGATGCGCATGCTCACGAACCCTCGAACAGCTTGCGCACCTCGGGGTTCGAGTCGTCGATGTCGTCCGGCACGGTGAAGCGCCCCTTGGCGATGCCGATGCGCCGACTGCGATCGCTTCGAGCCTGGCCGAGCGGCACCAGCCTGGCCGCAGGCCGGCCGTTGCGCGCGATGATGAATTCGCTCTCGGCGCCGCTTTCCAGCGCCTGCACCAGCTTCGACAACGTGGTCTTGGCGTCCAGCATGTTGATGACGCGGCTCATGGCCGATCTCCGTTAGCCAGTGTTGGCCAAGTGTAGCGATCTGGCAGGGCTGACGCCGCTGGCTCGGCTGCGGCGGCTGCCTAGAATCGCCGCCCCATGGCAAACAAGCAAGGCACCTACGCCGAAGCCTCGATCCGCGTGTTGAAGGGCCTCGAGCCCGTCAAGCAGCGGCCGGGCATGTACACGCGCACCGACAACCCGCTGCACATCGTGCAGGAGGTGATCGACAACGCCGCCG
>CALBTN010000056.1 GCA_937967345.1 uncultured Rubrivivax sp.
CCGCCACCGCGTGCAAACGCTCGTTCCGCAAGCCCCTCAAGGAGATTGACATGACATCCTGGCAACTCGTGCGCTTCTTTGCCGGCACCTTCGTGCTGCTGTCGCTGGCGCTGGGCATCCCCGAAAGCCCGTTGTTCGTCAGCCAGTGGTGGCTGGCTTTCACCGCTTTCGTCGGCGCCAATCTGCTGCAAAGCAGCTTCACCAAATGGTGCTTGCTGGAAACCATGCTGCGCAAGCTGGGCGCGCGCGCCGGCAACTGAGCGCTGCGGGGCCGAGCAATCATGAAGCCGATGCTGCGCGCGCATTTCACCCGCAGCGCGCTGGTGCTGGCGCTCGCGCTGGCCGGCGCAATGCCCGCGCACGCGCAGGGCGGCGTGGTGCCGGCCCACGCGCAGGAAGGCGCGGCGCCGGCGCACGAGCCGGGTGGCGCGGCGCCGGCGCGCGTGCTCGATCTGGTCGATGCCTGGCGCGCCGCGCAGGGCGCCGACATGCAGTACGCGGCGGCGCAGGCGGCGCGCCAGGCCGGCGCGGCGCGGCGCGAGCAGGGTGCCTCGCTGTGGCGGCCGTCGCTGCAGCTCAGCGGCACCGTGGGCGCGGGCAGCGCCGACAGCTCGATCCGCGGCGCGCGCTTTTCGGCGCCGGGCTTCGGCACGCTGGACGGCGCCAACTTCGACACCTCGATCAACGGCGGCGCCGCCCCGCGCTGGGCGCTGCAGGCCCGGCAGCCGCTGATCAACCGCGAGCGCGACGCGCAAAAGCGCCAGCTCGAGCTCTCGGCCGACGCCGCCGAGCTCGAGTGGCACGCGGCGCAGCAGACGCTGATGCTGCGCGTGGCCGAGCGCTACTTCGACGCGGCGCTGGCCGCCGAAGGCCTGCGCGTGCAGCAGCGCCAGCAACGCGCGGTGCAGCGCTCGCTGGCCGAGGCGCGCGAGCGTTACCAGCTCGGCGATGCGCCGGTCACCGACACGCACGAGGCCGCGGCGCGCGACCAGGCGGTGCGCGCCGCGGTGCTGGCGGCGCAGACCGCGCTGCAGCTCAAGCAAAGCGCGCTGGCCGACATCACCGGCTGGCCGAGCGCGCAGCTGCAAGCGCTGCGCTCGGGCGTGGCTTCGCTGCCGGGCAACGAGCGTTCGCTCGACAGCTGGCTGGCCGAGGTCAAGGCCGGCAACCTCGCCCTGCGCATGCAGGCTGCCGGCGTCGAGGTGGCCAAGCAAGAAGCCGCGCGCTACAGCGTGGCCGCCACGCCCACGCTGGACCTGGTGGCCAGCGTCGGGCAGGACCGGCTCAGCGGCAGCGGCGACTTCGGCTCGGCCACCAACAGCCAGACCAACGCCATCGTCGGCTTGCAGCTGAACCTGCCGCTGTACAGCGGCGGCTGGCGCAGCGCGCGCGAGGACGAGAGCCTGCAGCTGGTGGCCAAGGCCAGCGCCGAGGGCGAGCACCAGGCACAGCAGGTGGCGCTGCAAACGCGCGCCGCCTGGCTGGGGCTGACCGTGGGCGCCTCGCGCGTGGCCGCGCTGCAGGACGCCTTGACGGCGACGCGCTCGCGGCTGGATGCCACGCGCATCGGCCGCGAGGTCGGCGAGCGCAGCACGCTGGAGCTGCTGAACGCCGAGAACGACGCGGCCGCGGCCGAACTCGCGCTGCTGCAGGCGCGCGTGGCGGTGCTGCTGGACCGGCTGCGCCTGGCGGCGCTGGCCGGCAAGCTCGACGAAGCCGAGCTGCAGCAGCTCAACGCCCATTTGCTTGCCCCCGAGGGCCCGCGCTGAGCCGGGCCCGGCCCACGACCTGCAACCCCCACGACCCAGGAGACTGCCATGGCCCACATCGTCATCCTCGGCGCCGGCACCGGCGGCATGCCGGCGGCCTACGAGCTGCGCGCCAAGCTCGACCGCTCGCATCGCATCACCGTGATCAACGCGGTGGACTACTTCCAGTTCGTGCCCTCCAACCCCTGGCTGGCGGTGGGCTGGCGCGAGCGCGGCGCGATCACCTTCCCGATCCGGCCGCACCTCGAGAAGAAGGACATCGGCTTCGTCGCGCAGCGCGTCACGCGCATCGATGCCGAGGCCAACCAACTGCAGCTGCAGGACGGCAGCGCCGTCGCCTACGACTATCTGGTGATCACCACCGGCCCGAAGCTCAGCTTCGACGAGGTGCCCGGCGCCGGGCCCGACGGCCACACCCATTCGATCTGCGTGGTCGACCATGCCGAGAAGGCGCGCGACGCCTACCAGGAGTTCCTCGACAACCCCGGGCCGGCGGTCATCGGCGCCATGCCCGGCGCGTCGTGCTTCGGGCCGGCCTACGAGTTCGCGTTCATCTTCAACTCCGACCTGCGCAAGCGCCGGCTGCGCCACAAGGTGCCGATGACCTACGTCACCAGCGAGCCCTACATCGGCCACCTCGGGCTGGGCGGCGTGGGCGACAGCAAGTCGATGCTGGAAAGCGAGCTGCGCAACAACGACATCAAGTGGATCTGCAACGCCAAGGTCACCAAGGTCGAGGCGGGCAAGATGTTCGTCAGCGAGCTCGACGCCGCCGGGCAACTGCTGAAGGAACACGAACTGCCGTTCAAGTACAGCATGATGCTGCCGGCCTTCAAGGGCGTGGACCCGGTGGCGGCGGTGGACGGGCTGTGCAACCCGCGCGGCTTCGTGCTGATCGACGAGCACCAGCGCAGCAAGAAGTACCGCAACATCTACGCGGCCGGCGTGTGCGTGGCCATCCCGCCGGTGGAAGCCACGCCGGTGGCCACCGGCGCGCCCAAGACCGGCTACATGATCGAGACCATGGTCACCGCGATCGTGCACAACATCGCCGCCGATCTGGCGGGGCAGCCGGCCACCACCAAGGCCACCTGGAACGCCATCTGCCTGGCCGACATGGGCGACACCGGCGCGGCCTTCGTCGCGCTGCCGCAGATTCCGCCGCGCAATGTCAACTGGTTCAAGAAGGGCAAGTGGGTGCACCTGGCCAAGCTCGCCTTCGAGAAGTACTTCCTGTACAAGATGAAGAACGGCAGCCCCGATCCGGTGTACGAAAAGCACGTGCTCGGCTTGATGGGCATCGGCAAGCTCGAGTCCTGAACCGGCGACCCCTGATCCTCACCCCCCCGCACCAGGAGAACCCCATGCAAGACGGCCCCCATGGCTACCGCAACCTGACGCAGTCCGTGTCTACCCAGCTGGCGCAACTGCGCGCCAGCACGCCCGAGGTGATGAAGGCCTTCAACGAGCTCGGCCGCGCCGCCACCGCGCCCGGCGCGCTGGATGCCAAGACCAAGGAGCTGATCGCGCTGGCGCTGAGCGTGGCGGTGCGCTGCGACCCGTGCATCGGCTTTCACACCAAGGCGCTGGTCAAGCTCGGCGCCACGCGGCAGGAGGTCGACGAGACGCTGGGCGTGGCGACCTACATGGGCGGTGGCCCTTCGCTGATGTACGCGGCCAGCGCGGTGAGCGCGTTCGACGAGTTTGCCGCGGCCAAGGCCGGCTGATTCGGCTGCGCGATCAAGCGGCGGCGCCAAGGCATGCCGCGCTTGCGGCGCATTGCGGCCGTTCGCAAACAGCCGTTGCCGCAAAGCCGCAGAAGGCGTGGCGGGCCGCACAGGGGTACAAGATTCGCGGCTCTCTTTGCGTTCGTCTGCGCCTTGTGCGCCCTGTGCGTTGAAGGTGTTCAGCGGCCCGGCACACAGGCGCCTCGCGCCGCGCTTCAGCCGGCGACGTCTTGGCTTTCGAGCGGCCGCGGCGTGGGATCGGGTTCGCGCAGGTGCGTGACCTCGAGGTGCTCGGGCACGGTGCACGGCCAGTGGTGGCGTTCTTCGATCGCCTGGCGCAGGCTGTCCGCGGCCTCGGGCTCGCCCGGCGTCAGGTAGACCTGCCGCGACGCACGCGGCAGCGTCGCGATCCAATCGAGCAGATCCGCGCGATCGGCGTGGCCCGACAGCCCGTGCAGAGCCTGCACTTCGGCGCGCACCGGCAGCCACTCGCCCTGCACCTTGATGCGCGGCAACCCGGCCAGCAGCGCCGCGCCGCGCGTGCCGATGGCATGGCGCGGCCGCGGCGCGACGAGCTTGAAGTGCTCGGCCATGGCGCGGCCGCAGACCACGTCCTCGACCGCGATCAGGATGCGCGGGCCCGGCTGCGCCGCCAGCGCGGCGGCCTCGCTGGCGCTTGCGGCGACCTGCACCCCGTCGAGCAAGGCGCGGCAGGCCGCGGCGCCGATGCGCAGTTCGGCGGCATGCGCGGCATGCAACTCGAGCACCTCGGCGGCGATCGGGTGATCCAGGTGCACCGGCAGGTCGGGGATGCGGGCGGCTTGCTTGAGCTGCTGGATCGCGTGCAGCAAGCGTTGCACATCGCCCGCCGCATGGGCCGGCAGCAGCAGCACGCCGCCGCGCGCCGCGGTGCGCGCGACCAGCTTGGCCAGGCGTGCCAGGGCATCGGCGCTGCGTTGCTCGCGCTGGCCGTGGATGGCTTCGACCAGCAGCACATCGGCCGCGTCCGGCGCGGCCGGTGGCGGCAGCAGCGTGTCGTCGCGGCGCCCGAGCGTGGCGGCGTACAGCAGCGAATGCGACGCGCATTGCAGGTGCACGCTGGCCGCGCCCAACGAGTGGCCGCAGCGGCGCAGCCGCATCGAGAACCCGGGCACCGGCACGAGTTCTTCGTCGAACGGGCAGGGCCGAAGCAGCTGCAGTGCACGCCGCGCCATGGCCTCGGTGTACAGCGGCTGGGCCGGGCGGTGCCTGGCGTAACCGAGGGTGTTGGCCAGGCGCGCTTCGTCCTCGAGCACACGGCCGCTGTGCGGCAGCAGCAGCCGGCACAACTGCAGCGTGGCTGGCGTGGCGTAGACCGGTCCGCCGAAGCCGAGATCGACCAGCCGCGGCAGAAAGCCGCAGTGCGCTGGGTGGCCGCGGGTCAGCACCACCGCGTCGATCGAGCGGCTGGCCACGCCCAGCGGCGAGCGGTTGTGCAGCCGCAGTTGCTTGAGGCCCTGGAACAGGCCGCAGTCAATCAGCAAGCGGCGCCCGTCGTGCTCGACCAGCAGCTTGGAGCCGCCGACCGCACCCGCACCGCCAAGGAAGCGCAGCTGCATGCAGCCTACTCGAGCGCGTACAGCAGCAGCGCTTGCAGCGCGAAGCGGCGGTTGCGCGACAACTCGCTCGGGCTGCCCAGCTGCAGCGCCAGCCCGCTGAGCAGCGGATCGTTGGCGCCGTATGCGTCGTACACCGCGATGCCGGACTCGTCAGCCATGCGCCGCACCAGCGCGGCCGGCAGGCCGTGGCACTCGACCGCGTCGTACAGCCGCCCCAGCATGCGCGCGGTGTGCGCCACTTCGTGCGCACTGCTGCGCTCGCCGAGGCTCATGGCGATGTGGGCGACATGCGCGCCAAGCTCGCTGGCGGCCTGCACGAACAGCCGCGCGCGCGCGGCGCTCGCGTCCGGGCACAGCAGGCCGAAGTTCTTGCCGCGCAGCAGCGGCTGCACGCGCGCCGCATCGGCGTTGCGCTGCAGCGTGCGCGCCCTGGCCAGCAGGGTTGCTTGATCTGCCGGCCCGAGCGCGCCCAGCATGGCGATGACGGTGGACAGGTGGGTGTGGCCCATGGGCGAAGGCGAAGGGCGGCGGCATGGACCGTTGGCAACGGGTGTGGCGCAAGCCTACTCAAGCCGGTTGTGCGGTCATTGACCGCTGTCAAGCGAGCCAGCCTGCCGCGCGGCGAAGCCAGGCGGGCCGCAGGTCGTGCGCGGCCGCCGTTTACACAGCGTTACGCAGCGAGTTGCAGCGTTGACAGTCGCTCGGCCGCTGCCGCCTAGCATCGGGCCGAACACCGCATCGAACCGCCATCGAGGGAACAAGCCCATGCTCAGCAGCAGCCCCTTCAGCGCCGAAGCCGCCGCGCACGGCGTCGCGGCGGCATCCGCCCTGACTTGGGACGACGACGCCAACCGCCGCGCCAGCCAGCACATCGCCGACACGCTGCGGCTGCTGCACGAAGCGGTGGCGCCGCAGCGCCGCTTGGTGCACACGGGCGACCTGATCTACGGCAACGGCGATCGCTTCGACCAGCTGTACGTGCTGAACTCCGGCTTCGTGAAGATCGTCAACCTGGCGCCCGACGGGCGCGAGCTGGTGGTGGGGCTGAAGTTTCGTGGCGACTGGATCGGCTTCGACGGCATCGCCGGTGCCCGCTACACCTGCGACGCGGTAGCGATGGACACCGGCGAAGTCTGGGTGCTGCACTACGAGCGCTTGCTGCAGGTGTGCGCGCGCCGCCCTGAGCTGCTGAAGCTGCTGCACGAGGCGATGAGCCGCGAGATCGCGCGCGACCGCGACTCGCTGATGTCGGTGTGCACGCTCAGCGCCGACGCTCGGGTCGCCGACTTCCTGCGCTACTGGGCCGAGTCGCTGGCGCGGCGCGGCATGCGCACCGACCAGATCACGCTGCGCATGACCCGCGCCGAGATCGGCAACTACCTCGGCATGACGCTGGAGACCGTCAGCCGCGCGCTGTCGCGGTTGGCGCGCGGCCAACTGATCGAGTTCGTCGAGAAGGGCCGGCGCGACATCCGCATCCCCCAGGTCGAGGCGTTGGCGCAGTTCGTGCAGCGCAGCCTGACACCGGGCGAGCGGGTGCTGCAATAAGCGCGGCGCGGCGATTCCGCGGCGCAGCGGCTCAGCCGCGCGCCGCCAGCGTGCGCGCCAGCGCCGCGGCCAGCTCGCTGCGCCCGCAGGGCTTGTGCAGCAGCTCCCAGTCCAGCGGCGAATCGCGGTCGGCGTCGAGCAGTTCGGCCGAATAGCCGGACATCAACAGCACCGCCAACTGCGGTATGCACTGCTGCGCCAGCACCGCCAGTTCGGTGCCGCGCATGCCCGCGCCGAGCGCGATGTCGCTGAGCAGCACATCGAAGCCGGGCCCGGGCTGCGCCGCCTGCAGCAGCGGCAGTGCCTGCTCGGCGGTGGCCAGCGGCGTGGTGCGGCAACCCAGGGTGTCGAGCAGGCGGCGCATCACGTCGCGCACGTCGGGGTCATCCTCGACCAGCAACACCCGCAAGCCGGGGACGAGCGCGGTATCGGCGCCAGGCGGGGCCGGCGCATCGTTGTTGCCGGGCGCGGCGGCGCCGGCGCCGGCTTGCGCGTTGGCGGGATCGGCCAGCGCGGCGGCGGTCTCGCCGCTGGCCGGCTGGGGCAGGTACAGCGTCAGCGCCGTGCCTGCGCCGGGGGTGCTGTCCAAGATCACGGCGCCGCGCGACTGCCGCGCGAAGCCGTAGACCGTGCTCAGGCC
>CALBTN010000057.1 GCA_937967345.1 uncultured Rubrivivax sp.
ACCACATGCTGTCGGGCGTGCGCTCGCAGATCGCGATCAAGATCTTCGGCGAGGACCTGGACACCCTGCGCGGCCAGGCCGAGCGGCTGCGCGCCAAGCTCGCCGCGGTGCCGGGGCTGGCCGACCTGGAGGTGGAAAAGCAGGTGCTGGCGCCGCAGATCAAGGTGCGCATCGACTACGCCGCCGCTGCCCAGTACGGCGTGCCCACGCCGCAGCTGATGGCGGTGCTGCAAAGCCTGGTCGAAGGCGAGAAGGTCGCGCAGGTGGTGCAAGGCAGCCGCCGCTTCGCGCTGGTGCTGCGCCTGGGCGAGCGCGCGCGCACGCTCGACGGCCTGGGCGACATCTTGCTGGACACGCCCAGCGGGCGCGTGCCGCTGTCCAAGGTGGCGAGCATCGAGGACAGCGACGGCCCCAACCAGATCAGCCGCGACGACGGCAAGCGGCGCATCGTGATCTCGGCCAACGCCGAAGGCCGGCCGCTGTCGGCGGTGGTGGCCGACATCCGCCGCGTCGTGGCCGCCACGCCGCTGCCCGAGGGCCTGTTCATCACGCTGGGCGGGCAGTTCCAGGCGCAGGAGGAAGCCTCGCGCCTGGTGGGGCTGCTGTCGCTGGTGTCGCTGGCGCTGATGTTCGTGGTGCTGTACAGCCGCTACCAGTCGGCGCGGCTGTCGCTGCTGATCATGGCCAACATCCCGCTGGCGCTGGTGGGCGCGGTGCTGGGGCTGTGGCTGGCCGGGCAGCCGCTGTCGGTGGCGGCGCTGATCGGCTTCATCACGCTGGCCGGCATCTCGGTGCGCAACGGCATCCTCAAGGTCAGCCACTACCTGAACCTGATGCGCGCCGAGGGCGAGGAATTCAACCACGCGATGATCCTGCGCGGCTCGCTCGAGCGGCTCAGCCCGGTGCTGATGACCGCGCTGGTCACCGCCTTCGCGCTGGCGCCGCTGCTGTTCGAGGCCGAGCGCCCAGGCACCGAGGTGCTGCACCCGGTGGCGGTGGTGATCTTCTCGGGGCTGATCAGCTCGACGCTGCTCGACACCTTCCTCACCCCGGCGATGTTCTGGTTGTTCGGCCGCAAGGACGCCGAGCGGCTGGTCGACGCGCGCGAGGCCGAGGCGTTCTGAAGCGCCCGCCCGCTGCCGCACTGCAAAGGATGCAAAGGAGGACCGATCATGATCAAGACTTCCAGTGGGCTGGCCTGCGCCGCGCTGGCGCTTTCGGGCGCGGCCTTCGCCGCGGCTGACCACGACCACGGCCACGAGCACCAGCCGCTGCACGGCGGCGTGGTGGTCGAGGCCAGCGACATCGACTTCGAGCTGGTCGCCAGCGCCGAGCGGGTCACGCTGTACGTGCGCGACCACGGCAAGCCCGCCAGCACCGCCGGTGCCAGCGGCAGGATCACGCTGCTGCACGGCCGCGACAAGGCCGAAGCGGCGCTGTCGCCGGCCGGCGACAACCGGCTCGAGGCCCGACTCGACGGCAGCTTCAAGGCCGGCAGCGGCGCCAAGGCGCTGGCCAGCGTGACGCTGGCCGGCAAGAAGCCGGTGAACGTGCGTTTCGTCCTGAAGTAGACGCGCCCGCCGCGGCCGGCGGCGGCGGTTCAGGTCAGCCGCGTCACGCCGTCGAGCTTGCAGGCATACACCGCGTTGCGCAGCGCGGCGATCGCCTCGTAACGCGTGAAGCTGCGCCGCCAGGCCAGCACCACGCGGCGCGACGGCACCGGCGCGCTGAACCGGATGCAGCGCAGGTGCGGCTGGGCGCTGGCGTCCACGCTCAGCCGCGGCAGCACGGTCACGCCCATGCCCGAGGCCACCATGTGCTTGATGGTCTCCAGCGAGCTGCCCTCGAAGCTCTTGCGGATGCCCTCGGCATCGCTGGAAAAGCGCGCGAACTCCGGGCACACCTCGAGCACGTGGTCGCGAAAACAATGCCCGGTGCCCAGCAGCAGCATCGTCTGCTGCTTGAGCTCTTCGGCGCTGATCGACTCGCGCGCCGCCAGCGGGTGCGCCGCCGGCACCGCAGCCATGAACGGCTCGTCGTACAGCGGCGCGATCGCCAGCCCGGTGTCGGGGAAGGGCTCGGCCAGGATCGCGCAGTCGAGCTCGCCGCTGCGCAGCATCTCCAGCAGCTTGACGGTGAAGTTCTCCTGCAGCAGCAGCGGCATCTGCGGGCTGCGCTCGATGACCTCGCGCACCAGTTCGGGCAGCAGGTACGGGCCGATGGTGTAGATGATGCCCAGGCGCAGCGGCCCGGCCAGCGGGTCCTTGCCGCGCTGCGCGATCTCCTTGATCGCCGCCGCCTGCTCGAGCACGGCCTGCGCCTGGCGCACGATGTCCTCGCCCAGCGGCGTGACCGTGACCTCGGCACCGCCGCGCTCGAACAGCTTGACTTCGAGTTCTTCCTCGAGCTTCTTGATCGCCACGCTGAGCGTGGGCTGCGACACGAAGCAGGCCTCGGCGGCGCGCCCGAAATGGCGCTCGCGCGCGACGGCGACGAGGTAGCGCAGTTCAGTCAGCGTCATGCCTGCATTGTGCTGCGTGGCGCCGGGGCCGCTGCGCGTCGCGCCCGCGGCGGCGCGCTCGCGCCTGCGGCGCCACCCCCATCGAGCACGGTCGCGAGCGGGTCACCGGCAGCGTCAGGCACTGCGGCGCAATCCGCGGCTTGCCGGTCAAGGCGTTGGCGCCCTGAACCCGTTCGCGAGCGCTCGTCACGCGAGTTCCAGGCGCCGCTCCAGTCGTTCGATGTGTTCGATGCGTTCGATCAGACGATCCAGCCTGACGCTGCGGATCGCCGTGTTCGCGTCGGCGCGTGCGAAGTCACGACGCAGTCCCGCGAGGCCGGTTTCAACCTGACCCGGCCGGGTTCTGATTCACGTTCCGGTTGCGGCGAATAGACCTCAACCGGCAGCGTGACCGCAGGCCGCAGCAGCAAGCCCTCGGGGGTGGTCTCGGCGATCAGCTGATCCTCGGCCTGCAGGCCGAGGGTGCAGGGCCAATCTTGCGGCGCGAACGAACGCCGACGGTCGGCCGCGGCACCACCGAAGGAGGCACATCAGTGGATGTAGTTCTGCACCGCATGTCCCTCGCCGAGTACCTGGCGTGGGAGGCGCACGAGGCCGGGCGCAACGAGTTCTGGCGCGGCGACGTCTTCGCCATGGTCGGCGGCACCCGCGGTCATGGCCGCGTGGTGGCCAACCCCCTACGAGACCTCGGCAACCACCTCGACGACACGCCGTGCCAAGCCTTCAGCGAGAACATGAAGGACCAGGTCGGCGACGAGGCGGTGCTATACCCCGACGTGTTCGTCACCTGCGACCACCGGTTCTGGTCGTCGAGGTGTTGTTCCCATCGACCCAGGGCTACGACCGCAGCCAGAAGTTCGCCATCTACCGCCGGCTCGAATCGCTGCGCGAATATGCGCTGATCGACCCGGACACACGCCGCGTCGAGGTCTACCGCCCCTGGGTGACGATGGGCGGTGGAGCCGGTACGACATGAGCGAGGGCCCGGCGCTGGAGCTGGCGACGGTGGACGCCCGCATCACGCTCGAAGCGCTGTTCAAGGGCATGGGCTCAGGCTGATTCGCAGCGATGACGAGTCAAGCAGCCGACACCCACGCTCATCGCCTGAGGTAACCGAGCCGATGCATCGGCGCATCGATCGTGTCGGTCAGCAGGGGATCGCCGAGCGGGCGGTTCGACTGCGGCGTGGCGGGCCATCGCCGGCCGAATGTCCTGCCCGTCCTCGGCGACGCCCGATCCTCAAGCCGCTGGCCGCGGGGTGGGCTGCGGTGCCTCAAGCTCGGCGCGGGCAAGACGGGCCGTTCCGTGCCGCACCGCCGGCGGCATAATCTGCCAGCGAGCCCGCCATGCACAGCATCATCGAGTCCCACCGCGATGAAGTCCGCAAGCTCTGCCGCCAGTTTGACGTGCACAGCTTGGACGTGTTCGGCTCTGTCGCCGGCGGGACATTCGATCCTCAGCGCAGCGATGTCGATTTCATCGTCGACTTTGGACCCGGTGCGCAGCCGGATTTGTTCAATCGCTACTTTGGCCTGAGCGAGGCCTTGGCCGCGCTGTTTGGCCGCAGGGTAGATCTGGTGATGCGCGGCGGCATGACCAACCCCTACTTCATCGAATCGGTCAATCGGACACGCCAGTCCATCTATGCACGCCCGCACGCCGAAGCTGCTTGAAGACATCCGCGACGCGGCAGCCTTCATCGGCGAAGTGACGCAAGGCCGCACGCTGGCGCAATACGGTGCCGACCGCCTGCTCAGACAAGGTGTGGAACGCAACTTCGAGATCATCGGCGAGGCGGTCAAGCGGCTGGCGCAGGTGGACACGGACAGCGCGGCGCGCATTGCTCAATACCCGCAGATCATCGCCTTCCGCAACATTCTGATTCACGGCTACGACCTGGTGGACCATGCGCTGGTGTGGAGCACCGTGCAGACGCAGTTGCCTGTGCTGCTGCGGGATGTACAGGCGTTGCTGGCACAACGCCCCGAGAACCGCACCCAGATTTCCTGAAGGGCTCCTGAGCTATGTCGATGCCCGGCAGGTGGTTCGCGCTCGGGACCAACCGGCCCATGCACGCGACCAGCACCGGCGCTTGTTCGGCCCATGCCACCGCCTGTCGCGAAGGCCCGGCGCTGGAGCTGGCGACGGTGGACGCCCGCATCTCGCTCGCATCGCTGTTCAAGGGCATGGACTCGGGCTGATCCGGCCGGCCAGGCGGCCGGGGCGACCTCACCCCCGGGCGTGCGCCGCGCGAGCAGAGGCAAAGGGCAAGACGTGACCCCGTCGTTCGCTTCGCGCTCCTGGATGGCTTCGGGTGTCCACCGAAGTTCCATCATTCGGACACTTCGTGCCGGCGCCGCGTGGCAGCGCGGCGGCCTGCGAACTTGACTCCGACTTCGGCGGCCGGCACCAGGCGGCCGGCGTTGGCCGAATCCAGGCCGGCTTGCACCTGGCGGCGGAACCAGGCGTCATGCTCGGCCGCTTCCTGCTGCCGCTGCACGAACTCGCGCATGAAGTCGCGCAGAAGCTGCGCGCCAGTGCGGTCGCGGGCCTTCGCGGCCGCAGCGAACTCGTTCTTCAGGGCCTCATCAACCCGAAAGCTGAAGGTCGTTTCGCTCATGGTATTGCCGTCTTGTGTTACGCCGTTTGCACAAGGTAGCACGTCGCCAGCGGCGCCGAAATCCTCCATGCTGGCTCGAACTTTCCGGTTGATGCCCGCCTCAGAGCCTGTGAAGCTTTCGATTTCCGCTGACCGGCATGCCGGTTGCGGC
>CALBTN010000058.1 GCA_937967345.1 uncultured Rubrivivax sp.
TGCCGGTGGCCGAGGAATACAAGAAGATCCTGCTGGTGGAGCCGGCGGTGGCCGATTCGATCACCGGCGACAAGTGGAACAAGTACATCTTCCGCACCGCGCGCAACAGCAGCCAGGACGCGATCAGCAACGCGGTGGCGCTGGACGCCGCCGGCACCAGCATCGTCACGCTGGCGCAGGACAACGCCTTCGGCAAGGACGGCGTCAAGGCCTTCAAGGGTGCGCTGAAGAAGGCCAAGATCGTGCATGAGGAGTACCTGCCGGCGGCCACCACCGACTTCACCGCCGCCGGCCAGCGCATCATCGACCAGCTCAAGGACAAGCCGGGCAAGAAGGTGGTGTGGATCATCTGGGCCGGCGGCAACCCGTTCAAGATTGCCGACATGGACCTGAAGCGCCACGGCATCGAGATCGCCACCGGCGGCAACATCCTGCCGGCGATGGTGGCCTACAAGCAGTTCCCCGGCATGGAGGGCGGCGCCTACTACTACTTCGGCATTCCGAAGAATCCGGTCAACGAGTGGCTGGTGGCGCAGCACTACAAGCAGTTCAAGTCGCCACCCGACTTCTTCACCGCCGGCGGCATGGCCGCGGGCATCGCGGTGGTCGAAGCGCTGAAGAAGACCAGCGCCGACACCAATACCAACAAGCTGATCGCGGCGATGGAAGGCATGAGCTTCGAGACGCCCAAGGGCACCATGACCTTCCGCAAGGAAGACCATCAGGCGATGCAGGACATGTACCACTTCAAGATCAAGGTCGACCCGGCCTTCGCCTGGGGCGTGCCGGAGCTGGTGCGCGAGATCAAGGCGTCGGAGATGGACGTGCCCATCCAAAACAAGCGCTAGCGCTTGTCTTGGAGGCCTGGCGAACGTTTCGCTCCCCCCAGCCCCCTCCGGGAGGGGGCTCCAGTCAGACTGACGATGCCCGGCCATTGGCCGGGCGGGAAAAGCTCGTGCTCGAGACCCGCGATTTGACGATCCGCTTCGGCGGCCACGTGGCTGTCGATCATGTGTCCTGCGCCTTCGCGCCGGGCACGCTGACGGCCATCGTCGGGCCCAACGGCGCGGGCAAGACCACCTACTTCAACCTGATCTCCGGCCAGCTGCCGGCAAGCGCCGGGCAGGTGCTGCTCGACGGGCACGACATCACCAAGCTGCCGGCGCCGTTGCGCACGCATCGCGGCCTGGGCCGGGCATTCCAGCTCACGCAGCTCTTCCCCAACCTCAGCGTGCAGGAGAACGTGCGTCTGGCGGTGCAGGCGCGCGAATCGGGCCGGCGCGGCGGGCTCGACCTGTTCAGCGTCTGGCTCGACCGCAAGGCCTGGATCGACGAAGCACGGCAAATCCTGGAGTCGGTGCGCCTGGACGACAAGCGCGACGCGCATGCCGCGGCACTGCCGCACGGCGACCAGCGCAAGCTCGAAGTCGCGCTGCTGATGGCGCTGGACCCGAAGGTCTTCATGTTCGATGAGCCCACCGCCGGCATGAGCGTCGACGAAGTGCCGGTGATCCTGGACCTGATCCGCGAACTGAAGCAGCGCCGCGACCGGCTGATCCTGCTGGTCGAACACAAGATGGACGTGGTCAGCGAGCTCGCCGACCGCATCATCGTGCTGCACAACGGCGCGCTGGTGGCCGACGGCGAGCCCAAGGCCGTCATCGCCTCGCCAGTGGTGCAACAAGCCTATCTGGGCATCGTGCCGGAAGAAGCAGCATGAGCGCGGTGCTCGAACTGCAAGGCGTGCACACGCACATCGGCGCGTACCACATCCTGCACGGCGTCGACCTGAAGGTGCCGGCCGGGCAGGTGACGATGCTGCTCGGCCGCAACGGCGCCGGCAAATCGACCACGCTGCGCACGATCATGGGCTTGTGGGCCACGTCGAGCGGCGCGGTGCGCTTCAAGGGCCGGCAGATTGGTGGGCCGCACGAACAGCTGACGACCCCCGACATCGCGCAACTGGGCATCGCCTACGTGCCCGAAGCGATGGGCATCTTCACCGACCTGACGGTGCAGGACAACATGGTGCTGGCCGCCCGCCGCGCGCGCCGCGCCGCCGAGCTGGATGCGCAGCGGCTGGAGTGGATCTTCGGCCTGTTCCCGGCGCTGAAGAAGTTCTGGCTCTACCCGGCCGGCAAGCTGTCGGGCGGGCAGAAGCAGATGCTGGCGGTGGCGCGCGCGATCGTCGAGCCGCGCGAACTGTTGCTGATCGACGAGCCGAGCAAGGGCTTGGCGCCGTCGATCATCAACAACCTGATCGACGCCTTGCGTCAGTTGAAGGCGCAGAACACGACCATCCTGCTGGTCGAGCAGAACTTCCAGATGGCCAAGGCGCTGGGCGACAGCGTCGCGGTGATGGACAACGGCCGCATCGTGCACAGCGGCGCGATGGCGCAACTGGCCGACGACGAGGCGCTGCAGCACCGCCTGCTCGGCCTTTCTTTGGGAGCGCACCAATGAGCGCCACGACGACCACCGCGCCGGCCACCGCCGCGCCTGCAGCCATTCCGAAGGCCGAGTTCGACTGGAAGCCGCTGGCGCTGCTGGGTGCGGTTCTGCTCGCCGCGTTTCCGCTGATCGGTTCGTCGTCGACCTGGGTCACGCTTAGCGTCGCCGGGCTGGCGATGGGGCTGATCATCTTCGTCATCGCCTCGGGGCTGACGCTGATCTTCGGCCTGATGGACGTGCTCAACTTCGGCCACGGCGTGTTCATCGCGCTCGGCGCCTTCGTCGCTACCAGCGTGATGGGCGGCATGGCCGACTGGACCGCGAGCGAATCGCTGTGGCGCAACCTGGTGGCGGTGTTCGCGGCGATGGGGGTGGCGATGGCCGCGGCCGGCGCCTTGGGCCTGGCCTTCGAGCGCGTGATCGTGCGTCCGGTCTACGGCCTGCACCTGAAGCAGATCCTGATCACGATGGGCGGCATGATCGTCGGCGAGGAGCTGATCAAGGTCATCTGGGGCCCGCTGCAGATCCCGCTGCCGCTGCCCACCGCGCTGCGCGGCAGCTTTGTCATCGGCGACGCGTCGATCGAGAAGTACCGCGTGCTGGCGGTGGCCATCGGGCTGGTGGTGTTCGCGCTTTTGCTGTTCGCGCTGAACCGCACCAAGGTCGGCCTGCTGATCCGCGCCGGCGTGCAGGACCGCGAGATGGTCGAGTCGCTGGGCTACCGCATCCGGCGCCTGTTCGTCGGCGTCTTCGTCGCCGGCTCGGCGCTGGCCGGGCTGGGCGGCGTGATGTGGGGGCTGTACCAGCAGGCCGTGTCGCCGCAGATCGGCGCGCAGGTCAACGTGCTGATCTTCATCGTCATCATCATCGGCGGCCTGGGCAGCACCTTCGGCTGCTTCGTCGGCGCGCTGCTGGTGGGGCTGATGGCCAACTACACCGGCTACCTGGCGCCGAAGGTGGCGCTGTTTTCCAACATCGGGCTGATGGTGGCGATCCTGCTGTGGCGGCCGCAGGGGCTGTACCCCGTGACGAATCGGTAGGCGCGCCATGCTCGATCGACTGTTGTCGCACGACTACCCGCGCAGCCGCTGGCTGGCGCTGACGCTGATCGTGGTGGTCATCGCGCTGGCCTTCGCGCCCTTCCTGTTCCCGGGCAGCAAGGCGCTGGGCGTGGCGGCGAAGATGCTGATCTTCATCCTGCTGGTCGCCAGCTACGACCTGCTGCTGGGCTACACCGGCATCGTCAGCTTCGCGCACACCATGTTCTTCGGCATCGGCGCCTACGGCATCGCGATTGCCAGCACGCGCCTGGGCGAGGGTTTCGCGGCGGTGTTCGTCGGCCTGGGCGCGGCACTCCTGCTGTCGCTGGGGCTGTCGCTGCTGATCGGCCTGTTCAGCCTGCGCGTCAAGGCGATCTTCTACGCGATGATCACGCTGGCGGTGGCGGCGGCGTTCCAGACGCTGGCCTCGCAGCTGAGCGACATCACCGGCGGCGAGGACGGGCTGAGCTTCAAGAACCCGGCCGTCTTCAGCCCGTCGTTCGAGCCCTTCGAGTCCGAGGTCTTCGGCCTGCTGATCGACGGCAAGGTGTTCAGCTACTACCTGCTGTTCGTGGTGGTGGCGGTGTTGTTCGTGCTGCTGCTGCGCATCGTCAACTCGCCGTTCGGCCGCGTGCTGCAGGCGATCCGCGAGAACGACTTCCGCGCCGAGGCCATCGGCTACCGCACCGTCGTCTATCGCACGCTGAGCAACGTGCTGTCGGCGCTGTTCGCCACCGTGGCAGGTGCGCTGCTTGCGATCTGGCTGCGCTATACCGGCCCGGACACCACGCTCTCCTTCGAGATCATGCTCGACATCCTGCTGATCGTGGTCATCGGCGGCATGGGCACGATGTACGGCGCGGTCATCGGCTCGGTGCTGTTCGTGCTGGCGCAGAACTACCTGCAGGACCTGTTGAAGGTCGCCGGCGGCGCGCTCGATGGCGTGCCGGTGCTGTCGCAGCTGGTCTCGCCCGACCGCTGGCTGCTGTGGCTGGGCGTGCTGTTCGTGCTGTCGGTGTATCACTTCCCGGCCGGCGTGGTCGGGCGCTTGCGGCTGGGCGCCTTGCGGAGCCGTTCATGAGCTTTACCTCCCACTACCTCGGCTGCCTGGATCGCGAGCTGCACTACACCGAGTGGGGCGCGATGCACCACCAGACGGTGATCGCCTGGCACGGCCTGGCGCGCACCGGGCGCGACATGGACGACATCGCCGCGCACCTGGCACAGCGCTGGCGCGTGATCTGCCCCGACACCCTCGGCCGCGGCCTGAGCCAATGGAGCCCGGACCCCCGCGCGGAGTACTGCCTGGAGTTCTATGCCCGGCTTGCCGCCGCGCTGCTCGACCAGCTCGGTCTGGATCAGGTGCACTGGCTGGGCACTTCGATGGGCGGCGCGATCGGGCTGAAGGCCGCGGCCGGGCCGCTGCGCGGGCGCATCCGGCGCATGGTGCTCAACGATATCGGCCCGCAGCTGGCCGCGGCCGCGGTCGAGCGCATCCGCGCCTACGCCGGCAGCCCGCCGGCCTTCGCCACGGTGAGGGAGCTTGAGCAGTACTTCCGTACGGTCTACAAGCCCTTTGGGACGATGAGCGACGCGCAGTGGCGGCGGCTGACCGAGACCTCGGTGCGGCGGCTGGCCGACGGCCGCGTGACGCCGCACTACGACCCGGCGATGGTGCAGCAGTTCATCCATCACCCCGACGACTACACCCAGTGGGATACCTGGGACAGCCTGGACCTGCCGGTGCTGTGCCTGCGCGGCGAGCACTCCGACCTGCTGCTGCCCGACGTGGCTGATGCGATGCGCAACCGCGGCCCATGCGCGCTCGTCGTCACCATCGCCGGCTGTGGCCATGCACCGGCGCTGAACACGCCCGAGCAGTTCGCGCTGGTCGAGCGCTTCTTGGCTGCCTGAGTCCGCTTCGCGACGGGATAGGGGTGGCGCCGCGCGTCGGGCCACCTACAGTGGCACCCGGCCCCAACCGCGGCCGCAACCCGAGAGCTGCCAAAGATGAAACCTGCCGTTGCCTTGACCGCCGTCGCGCTGCTTGCCGCCGGCAGCCAGATCGTCCGCGCCGAAGGCGTGCGCACCGAGAAGAACATGTCGCTGGAGATCGCCAACCAGATCGCTGCGGCCGGCGTCGCCGCCTGCGCCGAGAAGGGCTACGCGGTCGTGGTGACGGTGGTCGACCGTGCTGGCACGGTTCGTGCGGTGCAGCGCGCCGACAACGCCGGACCGCATTCGCTGGCCTCGGCCGAGCGCAAGGCCTGGACCGCGGCGTCGATGAAGACGCCGACGCAGGCGCTGATGGAGACCGCGCAGAAAAACCCGGGCGCGGCCAACCTGGTGTATCTGCCGGGCGTGCTGCTGCTGGGCGGCGGCGTGCCGGTGAAGGTGGGCAACGAGACTATCGGCGCGGTCGGCATCGGCGGCGCGCCGGGCGGCCACCTCGACGACCAGTGCGCGGTCGCGGCGATCGACAAGGTCAAAGACCTGCTGAAGTGAAACGCTGCGCGCTGCCAGGCTTGGGGCTGGCGGCGTTGGCTCTGGGTGCGGCGGCGCAGACCGCGCCCAGCCCGGCCGAGGCCGCGTGCGACGGCGGGCCGCGCCAGGGGGCCACCTTGAAGCTGCAGGCGGACGCCGGCGCCGACTTGAATCTGGCCGACCGCCAGGGACGCACGCCGCTGACGCTGGCGCGCAGCCACGGCCACGAGGCGATGGCGCGTCTGCTGCTGCAAGCCGGTGCGCGCGAGCAAGGGCGCAGCGCGCGCCGGCCATGCCCGGGCGGCGTGTGGGCCACCTGCGGGCCGCGCCGGGGGGGTCGTGGCCATTGGCTATGCTCGCAGCACCGCAGGCGGCGGCGCTCACCGTGCCGATCCCGAGCGGGCCGCTGGAGGGTGCAGGCATGCTGGAGCTGGTTGGGGTCGTCGTGTTGGTGGTGGGGTTGCTGTGGGCGGTGGCGGTGTTTCACCTGCGCGGCGCCGACATGTCGGCCTTCGACACGCCAGTGGGCGAACGAATCGGCCCGGCCGATGCGCCCAGCGCGCAGCTGCAGCCGGTGCTGGCGTCGCTGACGACCCTGATCGGGCCGATCAAGGCCGTGCCCATGCGCCAGCGCAACGCGGCGCTGCGCGAGATGCTGGACCGCATGTTCGAGGACCGCGAGCTCGACGCGCGCTCCGTGCCGGTGGATGCCGGCGGGGTGCGTGCGCAATGGGTGCTGGCGCCCGGGGCCGACCCCGACCGGCGCTTGCTCTACATCCACGGCGGCGCCTTCACGCTGGGCAGCCCGAAGAGCCATCGCACCGTGACGTCGCAGCTGTCGGCGGTGTCGGGCGCGGCGGTGCTGGCCATCGACTACCGGCTGATGCCCGAGCACCCGCGGCGCGCCGGCATCGACGACTGCCGCAACGCCTACCGCTGGCTGCTGGATCACGGGCCCGAGCGTGCCGCGCCCGCCGGCGCGGTGTTCGTCGCCGGTGATTCGGCGGGCGGCAACCTGACGCTGTCGCTGATCCACTGGGTGCGCGACGCCGGCCTGCGCGCGCCCGACGCCGCGGTGGCGCTGTCGCCGCTGACCGACGCCACGCTCAGCAGCCCGAGCATGCGCGACAACGTCGCCACCGACCCGATGCTGGGCCCGATGTTCGGCCCGATGGCGCGCATTCCGCAGTGGGTGCTGCTGTGGGTGGGCTGGCTGCAAACGCGCATCCGGCCGTGCGACCCGCTGGTCTCGCCGCTGCGCGCCGACTTGTCCAGACTGCCGCCGGTGCTGCTGCAGGCCAGCGAGGTGGAGATGCTGTTCGACGACAGCCGCCGCTACGTCAACCGCGCACGCGCGGCGGGCTCGCCGGTGCAGTTGCAGGTCTGGTCGCACATGGTGCATGTGTGGCAGCTGTTCAACCCCGAGTTGCCCGAGGCGCGTCAGGCGCTGGCCGAAGTCGGCAAGTTTTTGCAGGCCGTCGCGCCGCGCCGCTCGACGATTGACTCGGCCGTCGCCGCCGACACGGATGCCGCGGCCCAGCCTCGGCCGCGGC
The DNA here is from genome assembly GCA_937967345.1 of uncultured Rubrivivax sp. Classification (GTDB taxonomy): domain Bacteria; phylum Pseudomonadota; class Gammaproteobacteria; order Burkholderiales; family Burkholderiaceae_C; genus Rubrivivax. Next base: position 7,529 of record CALBTN010000058.1, read on the forward strand.
CGGATCAATAGGACTTCGGCAGCCCCAGCGCCTTCTCGGCGATGAAGCACAGGATCAGCTGCGGGCTCACCGGCGCGATCCGCGGGATCCAGGCTTCGCGCAGGTAGCGCTCGACGTGGTACTCCTTGGCATAACCCATTCCGCCGTGGGTCAGGATCGCGTTCTCGCAGGCGTGGAAGCAGGCCTCGCCGGCGAGGTACTTGGCGCTGTTGGCCTCGGCCGCGCAGGGCTTGCCGGCGTCGTAGAGCGTGGCGGCTTTCATCACCATCAGGTTGGCCGCTTCGAGCTCGATCCATGACTTGGCCAGCGGGTGCTGGATGCCCTGGTTCTGGCCGATCGGCCGCTCGAAGACGATGCGCTCGTTGGCGTACTGCGCCGCGCGCGCCAACGCCGCCTTGCCCAGCCCGACCGCCTCGGCGTCGATCAGGATGCGCTCGGGGTTCATGCCGTGCAGGATGTACTCGAAACCCTTGCCTTCCTCGCCGATGCGGTCGGCCACGGGGATGCGCAGGTTGTCGATGAACACCTGGTTCGAGTCGACGCACTTGCGGCCCATCTTGTCGATTTCGGTGACCTGGATACGCGTGCGGTCGAGGTCGATGTAGAACAGCGACAGCCCGTGCGTGCCCTTGGCCTGCTCCACCGGCGTGGTGCGCGCCAGCAGCAGCATCTTGTTGGCCACCTGCGCGGTGGAGATCCACACCTTCTGGCCCGACACCAGGTAATGGTCGCCGTCGCGCAGCGCGCGCGTCTTGAGCTTGAGCGTGTTCAGCCCGGTGTTCGGCTCGGTCACCGCGAAGCAGGCCTTGTCGCTGCCGGCGATCAGCGGCGGCAGCCAGCGCGCCTTCTGCTCGTCGTTGCCGAACACCACCACCGGGTGCAGCCCGAAGATGTTCATGTGCACCGCCGAAGCGCCCGACAGGCCGGCCCCGGTGGCCGAGATCGTCTGCATCATCAGCGCCGCCTCGGTGATGCCCAAGCCCGCGCCGCCCCAGGCCTGCGGCATCGCGATGCCCAGCCAGCCGGCATCGGCCAGCGCCTTGTGGAACTCGTGCGGGAAGCCGCCGTCGCGGTCCTTGCGCGCCCAGTAGTCGGCGTCGAAGGGGGCACAGGCGCGCTGGATGGCGTCGCGGATCTGTTCCTGGTCGTTGCTCAGGTCGAAGTTCATGGTGCGTCTCTCGGGTCTGTCGAAGTGGCTCGGGTCTGCCGCAGTGCGGCTCAGAGTCTGTGAAGTATTCCGGCGCGTCCGAGCGGGCGTCCGAAACGGTGTTGATCGAGGCGCAAAGCGCAGCCGTAGCTCGGGCTACGGCGAGCATTTGCAACGACGAGCGGCGCCGTTTGGGGCGATCGAGCGGGCGTGGCGAAATGCTTCACAGGCTCTCAGAGGGTGTAAACGAAATCAACAGCCCGCGCGTTGTCCTTGGACCAAGACATGCAAGCGAGGGTTGAGTGGACGAGGCCAAGCACAGCAACCAGCCGGGGCGCCCCGGGCGCAAGCCGGCGCTGAACGCCCAGCACACGTCGATCCTTCGCGCGATCACGCGCGAGCGGCCGCGCTCGTCGCTGGACGAGGTGACCCGGGAGTTGTTGCGCCGCGCGGGCGTCAAGGTCAGCACGGTCACCGTGCGCAAGGCGCTGCGCGAGGCCGGCATCGAGCGGCTCAAGCCCACGCGCCGCGCCAGCGAACGCGCGGCTCAGGGTTCGGCGCCCGTGCGCTACGGCTACACCGATGCCCATCGACGCAGCGATGGCGCCAGCGGCGCGAACACCGACCTCACCGATGCCGAATGGGCGCTGGTGGCAGACCTGTTCGAGCGCGGCGGCCGACGCGGGGCTCCGCCGCGCTACGAGCGCCGCCGCGTGGTCGATGCCTGCTGCTACACGGTGCGCACGGGCAGCCCCTGGCGGTTGCTGCCCAAGTCGTTCCCGCCCTGGCAGGCGGTGTACATGTCCTTCAAGCGCTGGGCCGCCGCCGGCGTGTTCGAGACCATGCACGACCGGCTGCGCCAGCAGTGGCGCCAGCGCGTGGGCAAGGCGCCCGAGCCGACGGCGGCCATCATCGATGCGCAAAGCACACGCAGCACGGCCCAAGGCGGCGACACCGGCTTCGACGCGGGCAAGAAGGTCAAGGGGCGCAAGCGCCACCTCGTGGTGGACACGCTCGGCCTGCTCGTGGCGCTCAGCGTCACCGCGGCCAGCGTGCAGGACCGCGACGCGGCCGCGGCCGTGGTGGCCCGGGCCTGTGCCAAGGTTGCCGGGCTGACGAAGCTCTACGCCGACAGCGCCTACGCCGGGCAGTGCGCCTTTGCCATCGAGAAGACCCACGGCATCGCCGTCGAGGTCGTGCGCCACCCGGGCAACCGCACCACGGGCACCTGGCAAGACGCCCAACAGCCGCTGTGGCCCGACAGCGTGCCCAAGGGCTTCGTCGTGCAAGCCAAGCGCTGGGTGGTCGAGCGCACTCATGCCTGGATCGAGCGCGCCCGCCGCCTCACGATGCACCACGATCGCTCCACCTGGGCCCCCGTCGCATGGGTCTGGCTGGTCGAGGCGCGTATGCTCGCCACCAGGCTGGCAACGTAGATCATTTCGTCTACACCCTCTCAGCTCGGCACGGCCGTGCCGCGCGAGCGCACGAGGGCGTCGATGTCGGCCGCCGACCAGCCCAGCTCGCGCAGGATCGCCACCGAGTCTTCGCCCAGGCGCGGTGCTGGCGTCGGGTCGGTGCAAGCGGTGCGCGACCATGTGGTCGGGTTGCCGAGCGTGCGCATCGGCCCTTCGGTCGGGTGCCGCTCACGGCCGATGAAGCCCACCGCGTTCAGGTGCGGATCCTCCAACAGGTCGTGCGGCGAGTTCATCGGCATGTTCGGGATGTCGGCTGCCTGCAGCAGCGCTTGCCACTCGGCCGTGCTGCGCGTGCGCATCAGCTGGCCGACCCAGGCGTAGACCTCGTCGATGTGCTTGGCGCGGTTGCCCTGGCTCGAGAAGCGATGATCGTTGTCGAAGCGCTCGGGCTCGCCGATGGCGGTGAGGAAGGAACGCCAGTGCTTGTCGTTGTAGATCAGCACGCACAGGTGCCCGTCCTTCGTCTGGTACGGGCGGCGGTGCGCGGTGAGCAGCCGCGCATAACCGGGGTCGCCGTTGGGTGGCTCGAAGCTCAGGCCGGCGAGGTGGTCGCCCAGCACGAACTGCGTCATCGCTTCGAACATCGGCACGACCACGGCCTGGCCCTGGCCCGACCTCTCGCGCTCGTACAGCGCGGCGGTCACGGCGTAGACGGCGTGCAGGCCGGTCACGCGGTCGGCCAGCGTCACCGGCGCGTAGCACGGCGTGTCGGCGCCGTACTCGCTCATCGCCCACGGCAGCCCGGTCGCGCCCTGGATCAGGTCGTCGTAGGCCGGCTTGGCCGCGTACGGCCCGTCCTGGCCGAAGCCGCAGCAGGCCACATGAATGATGCGCGGGTTGACCGCACGCACCGACTCGTAGTCCAGACCCAGGCGCGCCATCGCCATGGGCCGCACGTTGGAGATCAGCACGTCGCACTGCGCGGCCAGCTGCAGCGCCGCCTTGCGCGCCTCGGGCTGCTTCAGGTCCAGCACCAGGCTGCGCTTGCCGCGGTTGGCGTGCAGGTACATGTGGCCCATGCCCGGGTGGTTCATCGGCCCGATGTGGCGCATGTTGTCGCCTTCGGGCGATTCGAGCTTGATCACCTCGGCGCCGAGCGCGGCGAGGATCTGCGTGGCGAACGGGCCCATCACGACGGAGGTCAGATCGAGGATCCTCACGCCGGCCAACGGGCCGCTGCGTGCCGTCGCCTGGTCGGTGTTGCTGGCGCGGGTCGTGGAGTCGTCGGACGTCATCTTGTCTCCTGCGTGTGGCTGACTGATCGATCTGGCGTCGATTCGATGCAGCGGACTCTAGGGATCGCAAGCATCGCCGTCCAATTGCGATTCAGGCTCGGACGATCGTTCTTGCGAATCGCCGGTCGGGCCGCATGCGCTCACTCCATCGGCCTGGACTCGAGCACGCCTTCAGCGCACGCGATGAAACTTTCGAGACCCGGCGTGCTGCAGGCCGGATTCCAGGCCATCAGCGCCGGCGACAGCGCGTCCGTGTCGGTCAGCGCGACGAAGTGCACGCCGCGCATCCCGCAGCGGGCCAGGCTCTCGGGCACGAGCCCGATGTCGACACCGTTGGCGATCATCGCCACGATGGTCAGCCACTGGCGCGCCGCGTGGAACGTGCGCGGATGCACTCCGGCGCGGCTGAAGGCGGCGATCACGTTGTCGTAGTTGGCCGGCGAGACATCGCGGTCGAACATGACGAACCGCTCCTGCGCGAGGTCGGCGATCCGCAGCGATCGGCGCTGGGCCAGGGCGTGGCCTGCGGGCAGGCAGGCGACGAACCGGTCGGTGCGCAGTGCGATCGAGCCGAGCTGCGGCGGCACCGTGGCCGCGTTGATGAAGCCGGCGTGCAGCTCGCCATGCAGCAGCGCGTCGATCTGCGCCGCTGAGCCAAGCTCGCGCAAGGTGAGCTCGATGTTCGGCATGCGTGCGCCGAAGGCTTCGAGGATGCGCGGCAGCTCGCGGTAGAACAGCGACGCGGTCACGCCGATGTCGAGCCGGCCGCGCTGCCCGCTGGCCACCGCCTTGGCCGTGTCCTTGGAGCGGGCGATGCGCTCGAGGATTGCCTGCACGTCGACCAGGAACGCAGCGCCCGCCGGCGTGAGCTGGACCTGCTTGCTGTCGCGATCGAACAGCCGCACGCCCAGTTCCTGTTCGAGCGCCTTGATCGCCGAACTCAGCGGCGGCTGGGTGATCGCGAGCCGTTCGGCCGCGCGCCCGAAGTGCAGTTCCTCGGCCAGGACCGCAAAGTAGCGAAGGAAGTGCAGCTTCATGCCGGTTCGCCGCGTGTCCCTCGGGGAAGGTCGTTGCGGGCGTGATCCTATGGCGAAGCGGCGTTGCGTCCCGGCGTGGCCTGGGCGGCTGTCAGCCCGGGCGGATCACCTTGTCGGGCGATTCGCCATAGGGCGGGCTGTAGAAGACGAGCAGCTTGACCGGCTGCTCGCTGGTCACGGTGAAGATGTGCATCTGGTCGGCCGGGAAGAAGCACATGTCGCCCGGCACCATGTCGAAGGATTCGCCAGCCACTTCGGCATGCGCTGTGCCGGCAAGCAGGTAGCAGGCCTGCTCGATGCCCGGATGCGCATGCGGCAGCGCGCCGCCGCCGCGCTCGAGCGTACCCAGTACCACTTCCATCTGCCGCGCGCCGACGTTGTCGGGTCCGATCAGGCGCTGGTTGCTGGTGCCGGTGTGGTTGGCCGGGTGATAGGCGACAACGTCCGCGCTGCGCACCAGGTACCTGGGCTGGCCATGCGTCGTGTTCGCGGCAGTGCTGCTGGATCGGCTCATGTCGCACCTCACTCCGGTTGGATGGCGGCCTGCTTGATCAGGCTGCCCCAGTGGTCCAACTGCTCGCTCAAGTACTTGGCGAACTCGTCCGGCGACTTGCTCGGCCATACCTCGAAGCCGAGCTGCAGCAGCTGCTCTTGAACGCCCTTGTCCGCAAGTACGGCCAGGATCTCGGTGTTGAGCTTGTCGACGATGGGCCGTGGCAGGCCGGCCGGCCCGAGGATGCCGTTCCAGGAGGTCAGGTCGAAGCCCTTGAGCGTCTGGGCGATCGGCGGCACGCCCGGCAGCATCTTGCTGCCGTTGGTGTTGGTTGTCGCCAGCACGTGGACCTTGTTCGCCTTGATCATCGCGCCCCCGGATCCCAGGTCGACGACATACATGTCGATGTTGCCGCCGATCAGTTCGGTCAGAGCCTGCGGGCTCGACTTGTACGGGATGCCGACCACGTCGATGCCGGCCAAGCGCTTGATCGTCTCGGACGCCACCAACGACGTGCTGTTGGGCGTGCCGTACGACAGCTTGCCCGGCTTGGATTTCGCCAGCGCGATCAGATCCGGCAGGGTCTTCACCGGCAACTTCTCGTTGACCACGACGGCGAACGGCAGCTCGCCGACCCGCGTGATCGGCGTGAAGCCCTTGATCGGGTCGTAGCGCAGCTTGCGGAACAGCGCCGGGTTGGCCGAGTGCGTCGTGTTCGTCGTCATCATCAGCGTGTATCCGTCGGGCTTCGCGCTCGCGACGAACTGCGCCGCGATCTGCCCGCTGGCGCCGGCGCGGTTGTCGACCAGCACCTGCTGACCCAGGCGCTCGCCCAGCCCCTTGGCCACGACCCGGGCCACCGCGTCGGTGCCGCTGCCGGCGGCGAAGGGAACCACCAACGTGATCGGCTGCGTCGGATACGACTGCGCGGCGGCGGTCGTCGCGACAAGCGCGCTGACGAGGAACGGAACGAGGGCGACGAGCCTCATGAGTCTGTCTCCTGAGCGGGTTGTGGATGCATGCGGCTGGCGCTCACCCATTTGTGGGTCGACTCGATCGCCAAGGCCGCTGGAGGCAATTCTGTGGAGCGGGCCGACATCCGTCCAATTGAGTTTCCATCTCGGTCGATCCTTTGCGCGAATCGTCGGCTGGGTTGTGCTGCACAGCGCAGCCGGTGCGTGGGCCAACTGAGCTGACTTTGTCGTGTGTCTGCGACTGTCGTTCAGGCTCGCCGGGCCAGTTTGGAAGAGGGATTGCATGCCCCGCTCATCGCGCCCTGTCGTGCGGCGAAGCGCCGCTCGTGCAGGGCCAGCGTCGGGTGCGGGGCGACTGGTACGGCTCAGGCTTGGGCCACCGCCGCCGCACCCAGCGCCTGCGCCGCCTGCAACGCCTGCAGGTCGCGCCCGATCGCGGCGACCGCGACGCGCCGGCCGTCCTTCCAGTAGCTGAGCAGCGCGTCGTGCGCGCCGAGGTCGCCGGCGACCTGCACCGTGTCCCACTCGGGCGCATAGCCGGCATAGCGGATGTTCAGGTCGTAGTGCGCGCTCCAGAAGAAGGGCACGTCGTCGAAGCGCTGCGGCGCGCCGAGCATGTTCTGCGCCGCGACCTGGCCTTGACGTTCGGCCACCACCCAGTGCTCGACGCGGCGGGTCGCGCCGCTGCCGGCATCGCGCCAACGCGCGACGTCGCCGGCCGCGTAGATGCCGGGCACGCTGGTCTGCAGCGTCTCGTCGACGAGGATGCCGCGTTCGACGGCCAGGCCCGCCGCTTCGGCCAGCGCGGTGCGCGGGCGCACGCCGACGCCGAGGATCACCAGGTCGGCGGCCAGCTCGCTGCCGTCGCTCAGCGTCACCTGTTGCGCAGCGATGTTCGCCAGCGAGGTGCCCATGTGGAACACCACGCCGTGGCTTTCGTGCAGCGCGCGGATGACGCCGCCCAGCTCGACGCCCAGCACCTTGTCCAGCGGCTGCCGGTCGAGCGATACCACGTGTACCTGCAGCCCGCGCGTGCGCAGCGCGGCGGCGGTTTCCAGGCCGATGAAACCCGAGCCCAGCACCACCGCGCTCTTGGCGGTCTTGGCGCGCTCGACGATGGCGCGGCTGTCGGCCAGCGTGCGCAGCGTCATCACCTGCGGCTGCTCGGCGCCGGGGATCGGCAGTCGCACCGGCTCGGCGCCGGTGGCCAGCAGCAGGCGGTCAAAGCCGAACTCTTTGCCGTCGGCAGTGAGTACCTGACGAGCCTTGATGTCGATGCGCGCCACACGGGTACTCAAGAGCAGGTCGATGCGCTGCTCGGCGTAGAAGCCTTCGGGGCGCAGCGGGATCCACTCCTCGGGCGCGGTGCCGGCCAGGTAGTCCTTCGACAGGTTGGGGCGGTCGCAGGGTGCGTCGGCGTCGTCGCTGAGCATCGTCAGTTGGCCGTCAAAGCCGCGCCGGCGCAGCATCTCGGCGCAGGCGAAGCCGGCCGCGCCGCCGCCGACGATGACGATGCGCTGTGGCGCCGCGGTCAACGGCGCGGCGGCCGGTGCGTCGGGCAGGCGCTCGCGCACCACGATGCGCTGTCCCGCACGTTTGACACGCCAGCACGGCAGCGCATCGAAGGCCGGTGCGCCCAGCGCCTCGCCGCTGCGCAGCGAGAAGCAGGCGTGGTGCCACGGGCAGCGCACGGTGTCGCCGTCGATCAGGCCTTGCGCCAGCGGCCCGCCGTAGTGCGTGCAGTTGGCACCCACCGCCAGCAGCTCGTCGCCGATGCGCGCCAGCAGCACCGCGTCGTCGCCGACGTGGCCGCGCAGCAGCGGCTGGCCGCCGAAGTCGGCGAGCGTCACGCCTTGGCTCAGATCGGGGCCGGTGTCGTCGGTGTCGTGCGAAGCCATGGTGCGGATCCTCCTAGCGAAGCTGCGGGCGGTCAAGGCGACCAAGGCGGCCCGGCCCTGCCGCGGGTGTGAAGCGGGCTGCCAAGCCTAAGCCGCAACGCGGCCGACTGCCCACACCGCGGCCGATTGCCCCTGCGTGGCCGTGGCTGCCGGTGATGTCCGCATCGGCGGCCAGGGTGCGCCGCCGGCTGCCGCGCGGCCGCGGGGTCGACTTCTAGAATGCCCGGTTCACCTGCGCCAAAACCCCTGCCGTAGCCATGTCCCCGGACGCTCCGACGCCGCCTGCCGCCGGCCTGATCCGCATTCGCGGCGCGCGCCAGAACAACCTGAAGAACCTGGACCTGGACATCCGCACCGGCGAGATGACGGTGGTCACCGGGCCTTCGGGCTCGGGCAAGTCGAGCCTGGTGTTCGACACCCTCTACGCCGAAGGCCAGCGGCGCTACGTCGAAACCTTCAGCGCCTATGCGCGCCAGTTCCTGGAGCGCATGGACCGCCCGGCGGTGGACCGCGTCGACGGCGTGCCGCCGGCCATCGCCATCGACCAGACGAACCCGGTGCGCACCAGCCGCTCGACCGTCGGCACGATGACCGAGCTGAACGACCACCTGAAGCTGCTGTTCGCGCGTGCGGCCGATCTGTTCGACCGCCAGACTGCGCTGCCGGTGCGCCACGACACGCCGCAGACGATCTACGCCGACTTGCTGGCTCGCGCCGCGGCCGCGGGCGACCCGCGGCTGGTGCTGACCTTCCC
>CALBTN010000059.1 GCA_937967345.1 uncultured Rubrivivax sp.
CCCCCAAGCCGTGGCGGAACGACCGACGGCAGGGAGGACGACACGATGGCGACCACCACCGGGCTGCCCGCGATCAATATCGTCGGCATCGACGCGCCCTTCCGCTGGCTCGCCGGAGGCTGGCGCGACTTCATGAAGGCCCCCGGGCCGTGCCTCGCCTACGGCCTGGCGATGGCGCTCGTCAGCCTGTGGCTGGCGGCCTTCGCCAACTGGCCGCTGTGGCGCGCGCTGGCCGCGCTGCCCGAGCTGGCTTCGGCGCGCGGCGCTCTGTTCATGTTCAGCTTCGGCCTGATGATGGCCGGCGTGCACCTCGCGCTGCTGGCGCTGGGCGCCTGGCCGCGCCTCATCAAGCCGCTGAGCCTGGTGCTGCTGACCGCTGCGGCGGCCGGCGCGCATTTCATGGGCAGCTACCACGTCGTCATCGACCCGTCGATGATGCTCAACGTGCTGCACACCGACGTGCACGAGGCCGGCGACCTGATCGGCGCGCCGCTGCTGGGCAGCTTGCTGCTGCTCGCCGGGCTGCCGGCGTGGTGGCTGTGGCGCACGCCGCTGCGCCCGCTGCCGCTGCGCGCGCAGGCGCTGCGCAATGCGGTGGCGGTGCTGCTGGCGCTGTGGCTGGCCGGCGGCCTGGGCGTGCTGAACTTCGCGCCGCTGTCGTCGACGATGCGCAACCACAAGGCCTTGCGCTACATGGTCAACCCGGCGAATTCGGTCTACGCGCTGGCGCGGCTGGGACTGCAACGCGGCGTGCGCCCGGCGGCCGCGGCCGCGGCCATCGGCGCCGATGCCAGCGCGCCGGCGCCGCGCAGCGAGGCGGGCGCGCCGCTGCTGATGCTGGTGATCGGCGAGACCGCGCGCGCCGACCACTTCTCGCTCAACGGCTACGCGCGGCCGACCAACGCCGAGACCGCAGCGCTGGGCGTGATCAGCTTCACCGACGTCAGCGCCTGCGGCACCAGCACCGCGGCGTCGCTGCCGTGCATGTTCTCGCACCTGGGCCGCGCGCGTTTCGGCGCACGCGACCACGATTACCAGAACCTGCTCGATGTGGCGCAGCAAGCCGGTCTGGCCGTGCTGTGGCTGGACAACCAGGCCGGCTGCAAGGGGGTGTGCGAGCGCGTGCCGCACGCGGTGGCCGCGCAGGCACCGGCGGGCAGCGCGCACGCCAGCGGGGTCTGCGATGGCCAGGAGTGCCTGGACGAAGCGCTGCTCACCGGCCTGGACCAGCGGCTGGCGGCGCTGCCCGCCGAGCGCCGCCAGCGCGGCGTGCTGCTGGTGCTGCACCAGATGGGCAGCCACGGTCCGGCCTACTACAAGCGCTCGCCGGCCGCGCGCAAGCCCTTCCAGCCCGAGTGCCGCAGCCACGCGCTGCAGGAGTGCGCGCCCGAGGCGCTGGTCAACGCCTACGACAACTCGATCGCCTACACCGACCATGTGCTGGCTGGCGCGATCGACTGGCTGCAGCGGCAGCGCGCGCACTACGACCCGATGCTGCTGTACGTGTCCGACCACGGCGAATCGCTGGGCGAGGACGGCCTGTACCTGCACGGCCTGCCTTACGCGATGGCACCGCGCGCGCAAACCCAGGTGCCGCTGCTGCTGTGGCTGCCGCCGCAAAGCGAAGCCGCGATCGGCGCCGCGCGCGAGTGCCTGCTGCAGCACCGCGACCAGCCGCTGAGCCACGACCACCTGTTCCACAGCGTCGGCGGCCTGCTCGGCCTGCGCAGCCAGGTGTTCGATGCGGGGCTGGACCTGGCCGCGCCCTGCCGTGGCGCCTGAACCCGCACCGGCGGCAGCGCGGCGGCGCGACTTTGCGGCGGCCGCCGCCGCGCTGCTGCTGCTGCTCGCCTGGGACGCCAGCGGCGCCGATCTGGCGTTGTCAAGGCTGTTCGGCGGGCCCGGCGGCTTTGTGCTGCGCCACCACTGGTTGCTGGAAACCGTGCTGCATGACGCCGCCGCCGGCGTGCTGAAGGCGATCTTCGTCGTGCTCGGGTTGAACGTGTGGTGGCCGTTGCCGCTGATCGGGGCGATGCCGCGTGCGCTGCGGCTGCGCTGGTGGCTGCTGTCGCTGCTGTGCGCGCTGGCGATCGCGCTGCTCAAGCGCCACAGCCGGGTCAGCTGCCCGTGGAGCCTGGCCGAGTTCGGCGGCAGCGCGCACTGGCTGGCGCACGGCACGTGGGCGGCCTGGCGCGGCGCGGGTGACGGCGGGCCAGGCGGCTGCTTTCCGGCCGGGCATGTGTCCAACGCCTTCGCCCTGGTCGGCGGCGCGTTGGCGCTGCGGCCGGTGTCGGCGCGCGCAGCGCATGTGTGGCTGCTGGCGGTGTGCGTCGCCGGCGCGCTGCTGGGCCTGACGCAGCTGCTGCGCGGCGCGCATTTCCTCAGCCACAGCCTGTGGACCGCCTGGATCTGCTGGACGCTGAGCATCAGCGTGTGGCACGGCGCCGAGGCCGTCGAGGCCGCCATCGCGCCGGCCGCCGCGCGCCGCGCCTGAAGCCCCGGCGGCGGCGCAGCGCCTGCGGCACACTGCCGTGCCATGCCTTCGTCCAGCGCTGCCACGCCAGCGGCCGAGTCCGCCGCATCGACCCCCGGGCATACGCGCCGCGTGACGCGGCTGCTGAACCTGGCGCACGCGATCGACCACATGTTCTTGCTGATCTTCGCCACTGCGGTCGGCGCCATCGCCGCTGAATTCGGCTTCGCGCGCTGGGAGGACCTGATGCCCTACAGCGTCGGCGCCTTCGCGATGTTCGGCCTGGGCTCGCTGCCGGCCGGGCGGCTGGGCGACCTGTGGGGGCGGCGGCGCATGATGCTGCTGTTCTTCTTCGGCATCGGCGCGTCGGCCGTGCTGGCCGCAGCGGCACGCAACGCCTGGCAGCTGGCCGCGGCGCTGACGCTGCTGGGCGCCTTTGCCGCGATCTACCACCCGGTGGGCATTCCGATGCTGCTGCAGCGCGCGCGCAACCCCGGCGCGGTGATCGGCTTCAACGGTCTGGCCGGCAACCTGGGCATCGCGCTGGCAGCGTTCAGCACCGGCTTTCTGGTGCAGTGGGCCGGCTGGCGCGCGGCCTTCGCGCTGCCGGGGCTGGCGGCCATCGCCTGCGGCCTGTGCTTCGCGCGCATCTGCCCGCCAGAGACCGAAGCCCCGTCCAAGCGCAGCACCAAGGCGCCGGTGCAGCTCGGCGCGGCCGGGCTGGCGCGCGTGCTGGTGGTGATGACCGCGGCGTCGGTGACCACCGGGCTGCTGTTCAACTTCACCACCAACGGCAACGCGCAACTGCTGCACGAACGGCTGCACGGCGTGGTCGCCGACCCGGCGGCGATCGGCATGCTGCTGGCCGGCGTCTACGCGGTGGCGTCGCTGGCGCAGGTGGTGGTGGGGCGGCTGATCGACCGCGTCGCGCTCAAGCCGCTGTACCTGGGCATCGTGCTGGCGCAGCTGCCGCTGCTGGCGCTGACCGCGCACGCCCAGGGCTGGTGGCTGCTCGGGCTGCTGCTGGCGGTGATGGTGGTGATCTTCGGCGCGATCCCGTTCACCGACGCGATGATCGCGCGCTACGTCGACGACCGCGTGCGCTCGCGCGTGGCCGGCGCGCGGCTGACGCTGTCGCTGGGCATCAGCTCGGCTGCGGTATGGCTGCTCGGGCCGGTGGTCAAGGCGGCCGGCTTCGATGCGCTGTTCATGGCGATGGCGCTGATCGCCGGCTGCACTGCGGTGGTGGTGCTGGCGTTGCCGGGCGAGCCGACACGCGCTCCTGCTTAGATCGGCCCGGATCCTGTCGGCGTCCGCTGCGCAGGCCAGTTGTCGTTGGTCGGGTCGTTGCGCAGCCGCGCAATCGTCGAGCGGCTGTCTCAGCCGTGGCCGCCACGCCAGCGCCGCATGTGCTTGCGCCGGCCACATCGTCTGCGGCGATCCAGTGCTGCTGCAGCGAACACCCAGAAAAGGCGTGCACTTCCGGGTCATCTCGATGAACTCAAATATCCCGTATTCAGGAAAACTCTGCATCGGCTCGATGCATCTACGAACGCGTCGCGCGCATTGAACATTCCCGTAAACGATGAGGTAAAGAGTGCAAAAGATCAGTTCACTTGTGGCTGTCGCGATGGGCAGCTTGTTGGCGCTGGCAGGTTGCGGCGGCGACGGCGACAGCGGCTCCGACGTTGCGTCGACCCCGCTTACCAAAGACAACGCAGCAAAGGCATCGGCCGTGGTCGTCGAGGCCAGCGGTGCGCTGTTCGACCTGGCGTCGTCCACGGATGTGGCGACGGGTGTGGTGCTGAGCGCGACTTCGGGCTCCTCCGGCCGCGGCAGCGGCCTGGCGAGCTTCACTGCCCGGCACCTGAAGGCCGCAAGCCAACGCCCATTGCCGAATGCGTCCGGCGCAGTGGGCGCGGTCGCGGAGGAAACCCTTCAATGCACTGGTGGCGGTACGGTTGCCGTACGCTACGACGATGCCGACAACAACGAAGAAGACTCAGCCGGTGATTCACTGCGCCTGACCTTTGCGAGCTGCATCGAGGAGGGCATCACCTCGAACGGCGTCGTCTCGGCCAGGCTGACCCGCGTGGCCAGCAATTCGTTCGGCGCGCAGGCCACGTTCGACAATCTCACGCTCAACGACGGAACCGACGCCGTCAGCGCGAACGGCGGGTTCGAATTCGAGGCCACCGATCTCGGCGGCGGCGCGAAGAAGCTCGAGATCACGGGCGAAAGGCTGACCGGCACGGTGAACAGCAACCAGATCAGTCTGAGCGGCTTCGCCGCGTCGTATGCCACGGATGCGCTCGGCACCGCGACCTACACCTTCAACGGCCGGGTATCCGACAGCGGCAGGAACATCACCGTCGATGCCAGGACGCCCATCGCCTTCGTCGCCCGCGCGACGGACAACTATCCGTTCAGCGGCAAGTTGAGCGTGACCGGCGCCGGCAACAGCCAGGCCGTGCTCGAGGTGGTTTCATCGTCGATCGTGCGCATCTCGGCCGACCCCGAAGACGACGGCAGCTTCACGACGCCGGTCGAAATGACCTGGGCTGAGTTTGAAGGCTTGCTCGACTGAGAGCTTGTGAATATTTGGGATAACCCCGACAGCCCAGCGTGGGCATGG
>CALBTN010000060.1 GCA_937967345.1 uncultured Rubrivivax sp.
GGCACCACCAGCGCGACGATCGACCAGCCCCAGTTGCCGAGCACGCCGTGCAACTGCGTCAGCAGCCAGAACAGCGGCTTGGCCAGGATCGTGAACCAGCCGTAGTCCTTCACCAGATCCAACCCCGGCGCCAGCTCAGCGAGCTGGTTCTCCTGCTGCGGGCCGGCGAACAGCGTGGACTGCAGCGTCTTGCGCCCGCCCGCGGCCACCTCGCCAAGCGGCACCACCATCGCGATCGAGTACAGGTTGTCCGCCACCTTGGCGACGCGGAACTCGCGCAGCTGGTTCGGCGGCAGCAGCCAGGCCGACGCGAAGTAGTGCTGCACCATCGCCACCCAGCCGTTGTTGGTGCTGCCCGGCACTTCGGCCTTGCCCTTCTCGATGTCCTTGAAGTCGATCTTGTGGAACTTGCCGGCGTCGGTGTACAGCGCCGGCCCGGTGAAGGTGAAGTAGAACGACGACTCGCCCTCGGGCGGGTTGCCGTCGCGCGTGAGCTGCAGGTACAGCTGCGGCGACACCGGGTTGGCACTGTCGTTGATGAACTCGTGCGTGACGCCGATCGCGTAGTCGCCGCGCTTGAGCGTATAGGTCTTCACCAGGCGCACCCCGTCGATCGCCGGCGATTCGAAGCGGATCTGCAGTTCGTTGCTGCCATCGGCCAGCGTGCGTTCCCCGACCACCGGCGTCATCTGCGTCAGGTGGTTGGGCAGCGCCACCCCCGGTTGCGCGGTGATCAGGCCGGTCTGCGCTTCGTACACGCGGCGTCCCCCGTGGTCGAACAGCACGACGTTGGGCAGCCGCGCGCGTTCGGGTTGCGACGAGAACAGGGTGACGAAGGGCTCGTACCAGCGGCGATGCAACGAGTCCTGGTAGTTCAGCAACTCCAGGCGCATCAGGGTGCCGCCCTGGCCGTCGAAGGTGGCCTTGACGACATCGGTGGTGAGCGTGATCTTCTCGCCGCCGCCGGCCGGCGCCGTGGCCGCACTCGGCGCCGCGGCCGGGCTGGCCGGGCTGGCCGGCACCGATGCGGCGGCAGTGGGCAGCGCCGCACTGCCTGCGCCCGGCACGGCGTTAGCGGTCGACCCCGGGCTCGCCGCGGCTGGCGCGGTCGCCACCTTCGTGCTGCCGCCGAACATCGACGGCTGGCCGGTGTGCACCGTCCATTTGTCCCACAACAGCACCAACGACATGGTGAAGACCACCCACAGCAGGGTGCGGCGCAGATCCGTCATGAGAGCTTCTTCTACTTGTCAAGGGTGGGATCGCGCTCGGCCGGACCCAAGCGCGTGAACAGTCCGGGCCGTGTGGCCGGCACCGGATCGCAGCCGCCGTCGCACCACGGGTGGCAGCGCAAGATGCGTCCGATCGTCAACGCGCCGCCGGCCAGCGCGCCATGCTGCTGCAGGGCCTGCAGCGCATACGCCGAGCAGGTGGGCTCGAAGCGGCAGGCATTGCCCAGCCACGGCTTGAGCAGCAGGCGATAGCCCCGCACCAGGCCGATCAGCAAGCGCTGCGCGATATTCAAGTGGCGGCCCGGCTGAACAGCTTGTCGAGTTCGGCCGCCGCTGCGGTGCGCAACGCCGGCGAGTCGGCCGACACGAAGCCGGCCTTGCGCGCAAAAGGCTGGCGCAGCCGCACCAGCCACAGACCCGGACGCAGCCGTGCCGCATGCCGCTGCATCGCCTGCCTTGCCTGGCGGCGCAGCAGGTTGCGCGTCACCGCACGCGGCGCATGCCGCTTCGGCACGATGCAGCCGAACCAGTGCGTGTCGACGGCCTTATCCACAGGTCCAACACCAATCGGTGCATCGGCTGTGCATAACTCTTCGCTTGCGGCCGCCGATGGCGCGCCAGGACGCATGCCTACGTGGTGCAAGACGAAGTGAGCACTCCGCGAACATGGCGGTACCGCAAGCGCGCGTTCAAAGTCGGCCTTGTGCAGCAGGCGCCCGACCATGCGCCGCACCAGGACGGCCAGTCGCAGGCAAATTACAGGCCGAGACGCTTGCGGCCCTTGGCGCGACGCGCGTTGATCACTGCGCGGCCACCGCGCGTCTTCATGCGCACCAAGAAACCATGCGTGCGGGCACGGCGGACCTTGGATGGTTGGTAAGTGCGTTTCATGTTGAATCCTCCAGGAAGATCTTGATGCTGCCGGTGCGCTCGAGGGTCGGCCGAGGCCAGCAATCGCGGTTAGGGACACAACGGCGCTGCCCCGTTCGCAACACAGCTTCGGTGCACCATGGTGCACCGCCGTGGCACCCGCATCACACCGAACGAAGCGACCCAAGCCGTCGTCACGACAGTCGCAGCCGAGCCACAAGCCATCCGTCTCGGCACTGCGTCGCGCGTGAACCTGCGCCGTGCGCACGGCGTGCGACGCCGACATGGTGCATGGCAAACCGGCAATTACAGCAAAAATGCCATGCACGGTCAAACCTGAACTGGGCGCCGCCAAACGCCAAGGCCGATCGGGCCAGGTCCAAGCACTGTGGATAACCTCCATTCGGCGCGCCGCCGGCCCTACAATCGCGGGCCACAAGAGACAAGTTCTCCACAATGATCACCGACCTGTGGCAGCGAACCTGCGAGCGCCTCGCCGAGCAGCTGCCCGAACAGCAATACAACACCTGGATCCGGCCACTGCCGCCGGCCGTGCTGCATCACGACGCCGTCGACGCCGCGGTGCTCAGCGTGCGCGTGCCCAACCGCTTCAAGCTGGACTGGATACGCACGCAGTACGCCGGCCTGATCGAATCGGTTCTGGCCGATCTGAGCACCGAACCGGTGCGTCTGGAACTCAGTCTGGCCGGCCGCGACGCCGCACCTCGCGCGATCAACCCGCTGGCACCAGCAGGCCAGGGCGCAGCAACGCTGCCCGGATCAGCCACGCCCGTGCCAGCTGCAGGTGCGCTTGCAGGTTCGCTTGCAGGTGCGGGCGCGCCGGCACGCGAAGCCGGCGTGGTGGCCGGCAACCCGCCATCGAGCTCACGCCACAAGCTGAACCCAGCGCTGACCTTCGATACCCTGGTGCCCGGCCGCGCCAACCAGATGGCACGCACCGCCGCGTTGCACGTGGCTGGCGCACCGGGCCAGATGTACAACCCGCTGTTCATCTACGGCGGCGTCGGGCTGGGCAAGACGCACCTGGTGCACGCGGTGGGCAACGCGCTGCTGCGCGACAACCCGGATGCCCGCGTGCTGTACTTGCACGCCGAGCAGTTCATCAGCGACGTGGTCAAGAACTACCAGCGCAAGACCTTCGATGAGCTCAAGGCCAAGTATCACAACCTCGACCTGCTGCTGATCGACGACGTGCAGTTCTTCGCCGGCAAGGAACGCACGCAAGAGGAATTCTTCAACGCCTTCGAAGCACTGCTGGCCAAGCGCGCGCACATCATCATGACCAGCGACACCTACCCGAAGGGGCTGGTGGACATCGACGAGCGGCTGACCAGCCGCTTCGACGCCGGCCTGACCGTGGCGATCGAGCCCCCCGAGCTGGAGATGCGCGTGGCGATCCTGATCAAGAAGGCCGAGGCCGAAGGCAGCGCCATGCCCGAGGACGTGGCCTTCTTCGTGGCCAAGAACGTGCGCGCCAACGTGCGCGAACTCGAAGGCGCGCTGCGCAAGGTGCTGGCCTACAGCCGCTTCAGCCACAAGGACA
>CALBTN010000061.1 GCA_937967345.1 uncultured Rubrivivax sp.
AACTCGGCGAAGGCCGGGTAGACGTTGATGACCTTGTTGGCGAAGATGCGCGACAGGCGCGGGTCGTTGCGCGTGTCGATGGCCTTGGGCTCGCCGATCGCCTTGAGCATGCGCTCGGCGGCGGTGGCGTAGGCCAGCGGATTGCGCTTGCACTCGGCGAGGTAGTCCTCGAGGGACAACTCTTCCTCGCGGCTGCGCTCGTAGCGGGCGGTGAAGTTGCTGATGACGTCCAAGTCAACCTCCTGTAGCGGGAAGATGTCGAACGGCTGGCAGGGCCGTCGCCATCTGGGAAGATCTGATGAAGTCCCGGCTGTACGGGCCCGGGCGCCATCAGAGCTTTCCGGTTGTCTGGCGTCTTCAGTCGATCGTGATCTACGTCAAGCGTTGTTGCAAACTCAGATCGGTCGTGAGCCGAGAAAGTGCCGTAGCGTGATGCAGTTTTTCAAGGCTTGGCCGAATCGTTGCGTCGTCTTGGCGATCACTGTCACCGATCGTCATCATCCACTGGTGATTTGAACGCCGTGCGAGCGTATCGCGCTGACACGTGCCCCATGCAAAGCGTGGTTTACGTGCACTTCTTGCCGTGGTCGCCGGCTGCGTGACGAAGGCAGCCATCGGCAGGCCGCTGTAAGGCTGGGCACGGGCTTCGCGCCTATGCTGCACTCAGCCCCGTGAACTCCCTAGGTTCGACCATGACCCAGCGCATTCCTGCCACCCTCATTCCCGGCGACGGCATCGGCCCGGAGATCGTCGATGCGAGCGTCGCGGTACTCGACGCGCTGGGGGCGCCCTTCGATTGGGATTCGCAAGCGGCCGGGCTGGCCGGGGTGAAGGCCAGCGGCGATCCGCTGCCAACGGCCGCACTGGACAGCATCCGGCGCACGCGCCTGGCGCTCAAAGGCCCGCTGGAGACCCCGTCGGGCGGCGGCTATCGATCGTCGAACGTGCGGCTGCGCGAGGAGTTCAAGCTCTACGCCAATCTGCGTCCGGCACGCACGCTGATCCCCGGAAGCCGCTTCGACCACATCGACCTGGTGGTGGTGCGAGAGAACCTGGAAGGCCTGTACATCGGCCACGAGCACTACGTGCAGATCGACGACGATCCGCATGCGGTGGCGATCGGCACCGGCATCAACACGCGCGCCGGCTGCCGCCGCATACTCGAATTCGCCTTCGAACATGCGATCGCCACCGGGCGCAAGAAGGTGACGGTCGCGCACAAGGCCAACATCATGAAGGCGCTGACCGGCATCTTCAAGGAGACCGCCGAGGAGGTCTACGAGGACAAGTACAAGGGCCGCATCGCGATGGACACGGTGATCATCGACGCCTGCGCGATGAAGCTGGTGCTCGATCCCTGGCAGTTCGACGTGGTGGTCACGACCAACCTGTTCGGCGACATCATCTCCGATCTGGTTGCCGGCCTGGTCGGTGGCCTGGGCATGGCACCGGGGGCGAACATCGGCGCCGACGCCGCAATCTTCGAGGCGGTGCACGGCTCGGCGCCGGACATCGCCGGCAAGGCGCTGGCCAACCCGACGGCCCTGCTGCTGGCCGCGGCGATGATGCTCGAACATGTGCAGCGCAACGACCTGGCGCTGCGGCTGCGCAAGGCGATCGACGACACGCTGAACATCGACAACGTGCGCACCGGCGACCTTGGCGGCAGCGCCAGCACCGGCGACTACACGCGCGCGCTGGTTGCCCGCGTGCGCAGCGGCTGACGCGCCGGCCCCGGCGGCGCGCCGGGCTCAGAGTCTGTGCAGCACTCCGGCGCGCCCGAGCGGGCGTGCAAGACCGCGTCGATCCAGGCGCAAAGCGCAGCCGTAGCTCGGGCTAGGGCGAGTATTTGCAACGACGAAGCGGCGCCGTTCTGGGCGTACGAGCGGGCGTGGCGGAATGCCTCACGGACTCTCAGCGCTCGACCACGCCCAGCTTGTCGAGCAGCCCATTCAGTTCGTCGAGCGAGCCGAACGAGATCGCGATCTCGCCTTGCTCGCCCTGGCGCGTCGTGCGTTGCACCCGGATCTCGACCGCCGCGGCCAGGGCATCGGCGAGTTGCTCCTCCAGGCGCAGCAGGTCGCGCGACTTCTGCGGCTTGCCGCGCAGCTGCGGCGATGGCCGGCCGTTGAGGTCAGGCGCCTGCGCGCGGGCGGCCAGCTTCTCGGCCTCGCGCACCGACAGCTTGCGCGCGACGATCTGATTGGCCGACAGGATCTG
Organism: uncultured Rubrivivax sp.; assembly: GCA_937967345.1. Lineage (GTDB taxonomy): Bacteria > Pseudomonadota > Gammaproteobacteria > Burkholderiales > Burkholderiaceae_C > Rubrivivax. The sequence goes on from CALBTN010000061.1 coordinate 2,221, forward strand.
CTGCGCGCTGTCCAGCGGCAGCAGCGCACGCGCGTGCCCCATGTCCAGATCGCCGGCCAGCAGCATCTGCTGCACCGGCGCGGCCAACTGCAGCAGGCGCAACAGGTTGCTCGCCGCACTGCGCGAGCGGCCCACCGCCGCCGCCGCCTGTTCGTGCGTGAGCTTGAACTCGTCGATCAGGCGCTGCAGGCCCTGGGCTTCTTCCAGCGGGTTGAGGTCTTCGCGCTGGATGTTCTCGATCAGCGCCATGACCGCGGCCGCCTCGTCGGCCACCTCCTTCACCAGCACCGGCACCTCGTCGAGCCCGGCCAGCTTGGCGGCACGCACCCGGCGCTCGCCGGCGATGATCTCGTAGCCGGGGCCCGCGCCGGCCAGCGGGCGCACCAGCACCGGCTGCATCACGCCCTGGCTCTTGATGCTTTCGGCCAGCTCGTACAGCGAGCCCTCGTCCATGCGAGTGCGGGGCTGGTAGCGCCCGGCCTGCAACTGCGACAGCCGCAGCGTGCTTGGCGCCGCAGCCACGGCAGCGTCGCCGACTTTCGGCCCCAACAGGGCTTCCAGTCCGAGCCCCAGCCCCTTCGGTTTTTTCGTCACCATGCCCGATTGTCGGGCATTGCCGTTGTGCATACCGTATGCTGCAGGGCAACAACGCGGAGGCGCCAATGAAGCACGTGGTTTTCGTCGATGGCCAAGAGGGCACCACCGGTCTGCGCATCCACGAGGTTCTGGGGCAGCGCGATGACATCGAGTTGCTGAGCATTGCCAGCGATCGGCGCAAGGACGTGCCCGAAAGAACGCGGCTGCTCAACGCGGCGGACGTCGCCTTCCTGTGTTTGCCCGACGATGCGGCGCGCGAAGCGGCCGCGTTGGTGACAAATCCGCACACTTGCTTGATCGATGCCAGCACCGCGCACCGTACTGCGCCCGACTGGGTGTTCGGCATGCCGGAGCTTGCGCCCGACCAGCGCGAGCGGCTGCGCGCATCCAAGCGCATCGCCAACCCGGGTTGTCATGCCAGCGCCTTCATCTTGCTGCTGCGGCCCTTGGTGGACGCCGGCCTCGTGCCGGCGTCGCTGCCGCTGTCGGCGACGTCGATCACCGGTTATTCGGGCGGTGGCAAGAAGATGATCGAACAGTACGAGCGCGGCGGCGATGCGGCCCTGGTCGCGCCGCGGCCCTACGCTTTGACGTTGAAGCACAAGCATCTTCCCGAAATGCTGCAGCACACGGGGCTGCGTTGCGCGCCGTTGTTCATGCCGGTGGTCGGCAACTTCTACAAGGGGCTTGCAGTCAGCGTGCCGCTGCACCTGAGCCAGTTGGCACCCGGCTGCAGCGGCAAGGACATTCACACGGCGCTGGCGCAGCGCTACCAGGATGAGCGCTTCATTCGGGTGATGCCGCTGTCAGACCCGAACGTGCTTGAATCGGGTGGCTTTTTCGATGTGATGGCGGCCAACGACACGAATCGGGCTGACATCTTCGTTTTTGCCAACGGCCAGCAAGCGCTCTTGATGACCCGGCTGGACAACCTGGGCAAAGGCGCGAGCGGCGCCGCGGTGCAAGCGATGAACGTGCACCTGGGTGTGGATGAAGGGCTGGGGCTTTAGCCGCTGCAGCAGCGTGACGGCCCGGCGCAGGCCATCTGCGGCCGCAAGCGGAGTCAGCCCACGTCGCGCGACGAAAACTCCTGAAGCGGACGCTCACATTCTGGGCGAGAAGGAAACCAATTCGAAGCGCGTTGCTTGAGTTCGAGCGCGGCAGCGACGAACGCCTGCGCCCCCTTGCATGCCGCATCGAACACCACCCCAGGCTGGCCATAGCTGGGGGCCTCGGCCAGGCGCACGTTGCGCGGAATCACCACGTCGAAGACCTTGTCGCCGAAGTGCGCCTTCAGCTGCTCACTGACCTGCCCTTGCAAGGTGATGCGCGGATCGAACATGACCCGCAGGATGCCGATGACCTTGAGCTCGCGGTTGAGGTTGGCGTGCACCTGCTTGATGGTGTTGACCAGGTCGGACAGACCCTCGAGCGCGTAGTACTCGCACTGCATCGGCACGATCACGCCGTGAGCGCTGCACAGACCGTTCAAGGTCAACAGACTCAGCGACGGCGGACAGTCGATCAGCACGAAGTCGTAGTCGCCGAGGACGGGCTGCAGTGCGGTACGCAGGCGCTGCTCGCGCCGATCCAGTGCGACCAGTTCAACCTCGGCACCGGCCAGCTCGCGATTGGCGCCGAGCAGGTCGAATCCCCCTCTTTCGGAACGCACGCGGGCCTCGGCGACCGCAGCCGTCTCGAGCAGCACGTCGTAGACCGAGAGCTGCAAGCCGCGTTTGTCCACGCCCGATCCCATGGTCGCGTTGCCCTGGGGGTCCAGATCAATCAGCAAGACGCGCTGGCCATTCAGCGCCAGGCCGGCAGCCAGGTTCACCGCAGTCGTTGTCTTGCCGACTCCACCCTTCTGGTTGGCGATGCAAAAGACGTGCGCCACGATCAGTCCCGCAGCAGCCGCAGGCCGAAGCCCAACAAGGCAACGCCTGCCGCGCGCTGCAACGCGCCGGCCAAGCGTGGCTGTGTGCGCACGCGTCGCGACAGCGCCTGGGCGCAGGCGCACAGCGTCAGACCATAGGCGATGGTGATCAACGCAATGGTGAGTGCCATGGCGACGAAGGTGGTGGCGCCTTGGTGCATGGCCGGGTTGATGAACAATGGAAAGAAGGCCATGTAAAAGATGATCGCCTTGGGATTGAGCAAAGTGATTCCCAGCGCTTGGCGCAGGTGGTGCCGCGACGGAACCATCGGCGCAGCGGCTTGCGCTTCGTTCTTGGCAAACAGCAGCCGCAGTCCGACCCACCCGAGATAGGCTGCACCGAGGTATTGCACCGCGTTGAACCACGCCGGATGGGTCGCCAGCAAGGTTGCAACACCGCCCACCGCGAACCACAACAAGATCTGGTCTCCGATCACGACACCCGCCGTGGCTGCGGCACCGGCCCTAAAGCCACCTTGACCGGTGGAGGTCAGCAACGCGAAGGTTCCGGGGCCGGGCAAGGCCAGGAACAGGAGGACGGCTGCGCAGAAGGCGCCATAGTCGGCAATGCCAAACACGATCTCTGAATCCGCTGCATGAGGCGCGGCCAGCGAACGGCATCGCGCGGAAGTGGCGGCATGGGCCGCAGGCTGAGAGTAGCTAGTTTATGCGCTTGGCCCGGAAGAGCGGGCGGATCCAACGGGCCTCATCCAGACGAGGCAGCGCTCTGCAGTCAGGCCGGGCACCTGTAGAGGTTCCACGTGAAACACATCGATCGTTGAGTCCAGTTCACCGATCTCGTCGCCAGGCACCTTGCCCTTCAGCGCAACCCAGCACCCGTGTGGCGCAAGCTGTGCGCGCGTCAGGCGCGTGAAATCGCGCAGGGACGCAAACGCCCTGGAGACCACCAGATCGTGTGATCGCTGCGGCAGGCGCTCCACCCGCGCCTGGTCGGCTTGCAGATTGCCGAGGCCAAGCTCAGACCCGGCCTGGCGGACGAACGAGATCTTCTTTGCGACCGAATCGACGCAGCGCACGATCCACAGCGGACGCATGATCGCCCAGACCACGCCAGGAAGCCCGCCGCCACTGCCGACGTCCAGAACCTGTGCCGGCCGACCCTGCAGATGCCGGTCAACCGCAGGAAGGGCTGCCAGACAGTCCAGGAGGTGCAGGCGCACGATTTGCATCGGATCGCGAACCGCGCTCAAGGTATAGATGTGGTTCCACTTCGTCAGCAGGTCTGCGAAAGCAAGCAGCCGGGTCACCAGCGCATCGTCGGCGGTCAACGCCAGCTCGCGCAGTCCGGCGGCCAGAACCGCATGGCGTGGGTCGCGCTTACCCGCCTCCGGGGACTCAGGTCGCATCGGGCAGACTCGCAACCACCCCCGGCCGGGTCGCAGCACGCCTCTTCTTCAAATGCACCAGCAGCAGCGATATCGCCGCCGGCGTCACACCGGAAATGCGCGAAGCCTGCCCCAGCGTCTGGGGGCGATGCCGCGCGAGGGTCTGTCGCACCTCGAATGACAGCGCCTTGACCTGTTCGTAGTCAAGGTCGTCGGGTAGCGGCATCTGTTCGAAGTGCTGCGCCCGCGAGACCTCCTGCGCCTGCTTGTCGATGTAGCCGGCGTACTTGGTCGCCGTCTCGACCTGTTCGATCACCGCGTCCGCCAGCTCCCGACCCCACTCGGCGGCGAGCGTTTCACGTGAAACAACCGGCTCGATGCCGGCGATGCGGCCGATCTCGCCGAGGGTGTCGAACCCCACCCCAGGCCGACGCAGCAGATCCAGCAGCCGCTGCTCGTGCTCCAGCGCCTTGCCCAGCAAACGTTCGGCTTGAGCTTCAGGCAAGCGCGCAGGCTGAACCCAGCTGCTGCGCAGCCGCTGCGTCTCGCGTTCGATGCCGTCCCGCTTGCGGCAGTAGACCTCCCACCGCTTATCGTCGACCAGCCCGAGCTCACGCCCGAGTTCGGTCAGCCGCAGGTCGGCGTTGTCCTCTCGAAGGTGCAGCCGATACTCGGCGCGGCTGGTGAACATGCGATACGGCTCGGTCACGCCCTTGCTCACCAGGTCGTCGACCAGCACACCCAGGTAAGCCTGGTCACGGCGCAAAGTCAGCGCCGGACGGTCTTGCAGCTGCAACGCGGCGTTGAGTCCGGCGTACAGGCCTTGCGCCGCCGCCTCCTCGTAGCCCGTGGTGCCGTTGATCTGCCCCGCGAAGTACAGCCCGGCGATAGCCCGGGTCTCGAAGCTCGGCTTCAGCTCGCGCGGGTCGAAGTAGTCATACTCGATCGCATAGCCTGGGCGCAGGATGTCGGCGTTCTCCAGCCCGACCATCGAACGCACCGCGGCGATCTGCACATCAAAGGGCAGCGAGGTCGAGATCCCGTTCGGGTAGATCTCGTGCGTGTCCAGGCCTTCCGGCTCGAGGAAGATCTGGTGCGACGGCTTGTCGGCAAAACGATTGATCTTGTCTTCGATGCTCGGACAGTAGCGCGGTCCGGTGCCCTCGATCAAGCCGGTGAACATCGGGCTGCGGTCGAAGCCGCTGCGAATGATCTGGTGCGTGCGTTCGTTGGTGTGCGTGATCCAGCACGGCAGTTGGCGCGGGTGCTGCGAGGCCTGGCCGATGAAACTGAACACCGGCACCGGGTCGCAGTCGCCGTGTTGCTCTGCCAGGCGCGAAAAGTCGATCGACCGGCCGTCCAGCCGCGGCGGCGTGCCGGTCTTGAGCCGCCCCTGCGGCAGCTTCAGCTCCTTCAGCCGCGCCGACAGCGTGGTCGCCGCCGGGTCACCGGCCCGACCGGCACTGTAGTTCTGCAGCCCGACATGCACCCGGCCGTCGAGAAAGGTGCCGGCGGTCAGCACCACCGCCCGGCCACGGAAGCGAACCCCCGCCTGGCAGACCACGCCGGACACCCGGCCGTGCTCGACGATGATGTCGTCCACCGCCTGCTGAAACAGCCACAGCTTCGACTGGCTTTCGAGCTTGCGGCGGATCGCCGCCCGATACAGCACCCGGTCAGCCTGGGCGCGCGTGGCACGAACCGCCTGGCCCTTGCTCGAGTTGAGGATGCGGAACTGGATCCCGGCCTCGTCCGTCGCCGCCGCCATTGCACCGCCCAGCGCGTCGACCTCCTTGACCAGATGGCCCTTGCCGATGCCGCCGATCGACGGGTTGCAGCTCATCTGCCCCAGCGTTTCGAGGCTGTGCGTCAGCAACAGCGTCATGCAGCCCATACGGGCCGACGCGAGCGCGGCTTCGGTGCCGGCGTGGCCACCGCCGACAACGATCAGATCGAACTCGCGGGGATAGAACACAGGCGCACCCTTGAAGCGGTTGGAGGTTGGCAGTCGGCATCAGGCCTGGCACTGCCAGCGGAACGCGCCGGCTGCAGGCCGCAGCCGCCTGCCAAACATGCGCGGGCCGCTGTGCGGCCCGCTGCAACGCAGCCCGGCGGCGGCCGCACCCCACGAATTTTAGGCTTCGGCCTCGGAACTTGCCCGGTGGCCCACCGCGCGCAGATCCTGCGCGATTCGACCGCCTTGCAGCGCCACCAGGCGGCTTGCGCTGGCGATGGTTTCGGGCCGGTGCGCGACGATCACGCGCGTCAGCGCCAGCTGGCGCACCGCCTGGTTGACCAGCCGCTCCCCGTCAACATCAAGCGCGCTGGTGGCCTCGTCGAGCAGCAGGATCTTCGGCCGCTTGTAAAGCGCCCGGGCCAGCAGGATGCGCTGCTTCTGCCCGCCCGACAGGCTGGAGCCCATGTCGCCGAGCAGCGTGTGGTAGCCCATCGGCATGGCCTCGATGTCGTCGTGTACCGAAGCCACCCGGGCGCAATGCATCAGCCAATCCATGTCCGGCTGCGGATCGAAAAAGCTGATGTTCTCGGCGATCGAGCCGCAGAACAGCGGCTCGTCTTGCATCACCACGCCGACCATGTCGCGCCAGGCACGCAGCCCGAGCTGCGCCAGCGGCACGCCGCCCACCAGCAGCTCGCCGCGCTGCGGCGCGTGGATACCCAGGATGGTCTTCAACAACGTGGTCTTGCCGCAGCCCGAAGGCCCGACGATCGCCACCGATTCACCGGGCTCGATGCGCAGATTCACGCCGCTGAGCACCTCGGGCTCGGCGTCCGAGTAGGCAAAGCTCACGTCGCGCAGTTCGATCGACGGAATCCCGGGATCGTTGCGCGCGTGCGCGCCAGCGCCCTCGGACTCCGGCGCGCTCAGCACGATGTCGGCCAAGCGCTCACCTTGCAAGCGCAGCATCTTCAGCTCGACCAGCTTGTCGATCAGGCCGCTGACCCGGGTCGCGAACTGCTCCTTGTAAGCCATGAACGCGAACAACATGCCCACCGAAAACCTTTGGTCCAGCACCAGCAGCGCGCCGATCCACACCACGGCCACGCGCTCCAACCCGAACAGCAGCCGGTGCAGCGAGGCGAACAGCAGTTCGAGCTTGCGCGTGGCCAGCTCGGCGTTCATCGTGTCCACCACCAGACTGGTGAAGCGCGACTGCCGATCGGCCTGCGCATTGAACTGCTTGATCGCCTGCACCCCGCGCAGCGATTCGAGGAAGTGGCTGGACTTCTTCGAATCGTGCACCAACGCTTCTTCGGTCGCGTCGCGCAGCGGCCTGAAGAAGGCCCAGCGCAGCAGCGCGTACGCTGCCACCGCGGCCAGCGCCACCAGCGTCAGCTTGGCGCTGTAGACCAGCATCATCGCCAGCGTCAACACCACCAACAGCCCATCGAGCACCGCCTCGATGAAGCTGGTGGTCAAGGTGCGCTGGATCTCGTGCACCGCGCTGAAGCGCGACCAGATGTCGCCGATGTGGCGCTTCTCGAACCATTCCACCGGCAAGCGCATCAGGTGCGCAAAGACGTTGGCCAGCCACTGCAGGTTCAGCGTCGCCGACAGCACCAGCACCGCCCACGACCGCACCGCGGCCGTGCCCGCCTGGATCAGCACCAGCAACGCGAAGCCCACGCCCAGCGTGATCAGCAGATCGCGGTCGCCGCTGACCAGCACATCGTCGACCACCCACTGCATCAGGAACGGGCTGAGCAGCATGAACGCTTCGAGCGCCAGCGCCAGCACGAAGATCTGCCCGAGCGAGCGCTTCAGCCCGGTGATGCGGCCCAGCATCTGGCGCGGCGACACATGCTGCTTCTCGACGCGCGGCTCGAAGTCGGCCGCAGGCGTCAGCTCCAGCGCCACCCCGGTGAAGTGGCGCGACACCTGCTCCAGCTTGAGCCGGCGCAGGCCGTGCGCGGGGTCGTGAATCGTGGCGATGCCGCGACGCACGCCGACCAGCACCACGAAGTGATTCATGTCCCAGTGCAGGATGCACGGCAGCTGCAATTGCGCCAGATCGTCGATCTCGGCGCGCAGGGCGCGCGCGTGCAACTGCAGGCTCTCGGCCATGCGCACCAGATCGAGCAGATTCACGCCCTTCAGCGACAGCGAAAAGCGGCGGCGCAAGGTCGGCAGGTCGGACTCATGGCCATGGGCCGCGGCGACCATCGCCAGACAGGCCAGCGCACATTCGGCACCCTCGGTCTGCAACACCACCGGCACCCGGCTCGCCCCGAAGCCAAGGCGCAGACCACCCCAGCGGCTTGTACGATTGCTCATCCCTTGCGCAAGTGTGTATGCACTTTCATAATCTGTTGGTGAGCCCGAGCACCGGGGCGAACAGCCACTCGACGAGGCGCCGCCGCTCCAAGAGCACGTCGGCTTCCATGCGCATGCCCGCAACCAGCGGCTGGGTCGCGGCCAGGTCGTGCATGCCGCCGGGCTCCATCGCCACGGTGATCCTGAACATCGGCTCGACCATGCCATCGGCCAGCGCCGGACCGGGCAGCGCCAAGCCGGCAAGCTCGGGTGCGGCCAACGGCGTGCGCGACACCTGCAGCACCCGACCCGTCTGGTAGCCGTACTTCTGGTACGGGAACGCCTCGAAGCGCAAGCGCACCTCCTGGTTCGGCCGCACGAAACCCACCGCGCCCGACGGCGCAAACAAGTGCGCCTGCAACTGTGCGCCCGCCGGAATCAGGCTGGCCAGCGCCGACGCGGGCGACACGCTCTGGCCGGTCTCGGCCAGCACCGCGCTGACGGTGCCGTCCTGCGGCGCACGAATCACGATCTGGCGCGACACATCCTGCTCGGCGGCCTCGCGCTCCAGCGCCGCCAGATCGCGCTCGATCGCCCCTTGCCGCGACTCCAACTGCAGCGGCAGGCCGCGGCGCTGGCCTTCGAGCTCGGCGCGTTCGCGCGCCAGCGTCGCGCTCTGGCGCTCAAGTGCCTGCGCCTGCGCCTGCAGGCCGATCAGTTCCTCCTTCTTGGTCTGCACCTGGGCCGGCGAGATGAATTGCTCGCGCTGCAGCGACTCGAAGCGCTCCAGCGCCTGCTGCGCCAAGGCCAGCCGCTGCCGATGCAACGCGGCCTCAGCCGCCAGCTGCTGCTGCTCACGCTGCATTTCGTCGAGCCGCCGCTGCAGCGACACCATCTCGGCGTCGGCCAGTTGCGCTTGCTGGCGAGAGGCGTCCTGCAGGCTGCGCCGGCGCTCGTCCAGGCTGCGCTGCACACGCTGCTGCGCCTCGTCGGACAGAGCGCCAGCCTGCACCCCCAGCACGAACATCAACTCACCCGCGCGCACCGGCTGGCCTTCTCGCGCGTGCCGCTGCAGCACCCGCCCGGCCACCGGCGGCACCAGCCGGATCACCCCCAGATCAGGCACCAGCACGCCGCCGATGCGCGCCTTGCGCGTGTATTCGCCAAGGAACAAGAACGCCAGCACCAGCACCAGCAGGCCCACCACCGCGGTCGTCAGCAGCGTCAACGACAGCGGGCGTACCAGCTGCACCTGGCCGAGCCAACTCTGACGTTGGCCCGCAGCCACCTCGGGGCGAAACAGCGATGCCATGAACAACGGCCTCGGGGCGTAGCCAACTCACGCGAGCTGCGTGCGCGAGCACAAAAAAAAGCGGACCGGCAAGAACCGGTCCGCGGACATCATGACCGGCCTTGCAGGCCCGACATGATGCCAGTCGACCTAGGAGGACATCACCAGATCCCCCCAGGCTTCATGATCCTGGGCCGCACGGCCGCGGCCCATCGGCCTACTTCATCCGTTCCCAGCCGCCCTTGGGCAGGCCACCGGAGACCTTCTTCAGTTCCGCGAGATCCAGCTCCACCGGGCCTGTCTTGGCCTGCTTCTTTTGCACAACGACGTCGGTTGCAGTCTTGTTCTTCTTCGGGCTAACTGCTTTCTTCATGGGGGACTCCTTTTGGTTCGGACAGTGCGATCGTCTCAATGGCGCACAACCTCATTGAAGCAGCGGCCCGCGCGCCCGCACACTGTCATCTCTTACAGGTTTGTGCGGCGCGCCAACGCAGCAGGTCGCCACAGCGGCACTATTTCACTGCGCTCCCTCAGTGAATGAGACCGAGTCGCAGCGCCTTCAAGACCGCGGCATGTTTGCTGGCGCAGCCCAGCTTGTGCATCGCGTTGTTGACATGCAGCACCGCGGTGCGTTCGCTGATCCCCAGGATCGCGCCCACTTCCCAGGCGGTCTTGCCTTCCATCGTCCAGTGCAGCGCCTCCAGCTCGCGCGGCGTCAGCGAGGGTCTTTCCGGCTGCATCGGCTCGGGCAGCAGCAGCCGCAGCGCCGCCTCTTGCGCATGCACCGCAAACAGCTGCAGGTCGGCCACCACGCGCTGCAACTCGGCCGCATCGCTGGGCAGCGGCCGGTCACGATCCACGCCCAGCACGAAGTGGCGCCCTTCAGGCAGATGCAGGGCCATCGCGATGCCGGTGTTGTAGCCGAAGCGCGCCTGCTCTTCCCACAGCTCGCCCGCGCCTTGGCCGATGTAGGTCTGCTGGTCCCAGATGATCGGCACGCTTTGCCGGCGGCAATGCTGCATCACCGGGTCGCGCCGCATCAGCAGCGAATCCTGAAACGTGCCGGCGAAGCCCTGCGGCGTGTTGTCCACGCTGATGAAATCGGTGCCGGCCACACCGTGCTCGACCACAGTCAGCGCCGCCACCGTCTGGAAGCCGAGCTTGCGCGCGAAACGCACCACCTCGTCGCGAAACTGGTCGCGGCTTTGCGCCTGCAACACCGCCGAGTAGCCGCCGGACAACATCAGCAGGCCTCGAGGCCGACGACCGACGGCGAACCCACGCGGCGCGTCAACGGCAACGTCCCCTGACAGGGTTTACAGCTTTCAACTGCGGCGCCGATACGGAACCATCGCTGCATGTACCGCCCGACCCGCTCTATCGAGAACTCGAACATGACTCCTACCACACCTTGGTCCATTCGTGCGTGGCCCCCTCTATTGTGGCAGGCCGGCCATGAATCGCAATTTCGCTTCCGTCATCTCAGCACGCTGGTGACCTTGCCGGGCGAGCGCGGCACCCGAACCGCCGGCCAGACGATGTGGGGCGGCCATTCAGCCGATGGCGACGCCGGCGTGGCCTGGGACTGGATCCAGATCTCCGAGCACGTGGTCGCCATGGCCGACCCGATGTCGGTGGTGACCAACCTGCGCCTGATCGGCGAAACGGGCGACGTGCTGACCGCACTCGAATCGGCGCGCTACCTCAACGAGATCGTGCACGCGCTGCCGTGGCAGACCGAGGTGCAGCGCGCGCTGCACGTCGGCCACGCCTGATTCGCGCCGCCGTCGCGCCTAGGCTCGCAACCAGACCCCGCGCAACGCCCGCGCCACCGCCGTCAGGCACAACAGCACCAGCAGCGCGCTCACGCCCAGCGGCAACGCGATCTCCCAGCCGGCAATGGCCTCACCCTTGAGCACGCGGCTCATCAGCGTGATCTGCGCCAGCGCCGGCAGCGCCAGGTGCCACGGCGCCTCGCCTTCCTGGCTGAACAGGTTCACCAGCGGCAGCAGCGACACCACCAGCACCACCGCGGTGGCGTTGGCCTGCGCCTCCTTCACGCTGCGGCAATGGATCGCGATGGCCATCAGCAGCGCCGACATCGCCGCCGCCAGCGGCAGCAGCAGCGCCAGGAACATCGCCGCCTCGCGCCAGCCAAAGCGAAACATCGCCGCCAAGGTCGGGCTGCGCAGCAGCCACTGCGCCGGCAGGAAGCTGGCGCTGCTGAGCACGGCGACCAGCATCGCCAGCGCCGCCACCGCAGCCCACTTGCCCAGCACCAGCGCCAGCGGCGCCACCGGGTTGCCCAGCAGCGGCTCGAGCGAGCCGCGCTCGCGCTCGCCCGCGGTCGTGTCCAGCGCCGCGTGCAGCGCGCCGTAGACCACCGCCATCAGCACGAAAAACGGCACGAGCGAGCTCCATTGCGCGGCGCGCGCCGCCGCACTGGCAAGGTCGCGCTGCTCGACGTCGACCACCTGCAGCAACGACGGCGCCACGCCGCGCCAGGCCAGCCGCAGCATCGCCTGCTCCTGGGCAAAGCCCTGCAACACCTGCGCCGCGCGCTCGGCCCCCGCCGCGGCACGCGGGTTGGCCGAGCTGAACATCAGCTCGACCCGGGCCGGCCGGCCGCGCGCCAGCTCGGCCTCGAAGTCCTGGTCGATCACCAGCACCGGCTCGCCCAGCTGCTTGCCGCGCAGCAACTGCTCGAACTGCGGCGGCGCCGCGCGCACGCGGTAGTTCTGCCGCAGCAGATGGTTGTGCAAGCTCGGCGCGTGCTCGATGCCGGCGATCACCAGCTCGCGCGCAGCGGCGCGCTGCTCGATGCCGGCCACCAGCGCCGACAGCAGCACCAGCACCAGCGGCCCGAGCGCGACCGAGCTGAGCACCACCGCGAACAGCGTGCGCCGATCGCGCAGCGCGTCGCGCAACTCCTTGCGCCACACCGTCCAGGCCGCCGCGATCATCGTGTCGCCAGTGACGCCAGCGCTTCGCCGCCGAAGGCCAGCCGCACGAAGCAGCGCTCGAAGTCGCTCTCGCCGCTGCGCGCGCACAGCTCGGCCACCGTGCCCTGCGCCGCCGCGCGGCCCTGCGCCATCACCAGCACCTGATCGCACAGCCGCTGCACCTCATGCATCAGGTGGCTGGCGAAGACGATGCACTTGCCGTGTTCGTCGCGCAGCGTGCGCAACGCCTCGCGCAGTGCGCGCGTGGCCAGCACGTCCAGGCCGTTGGTCGGCTCGTCGAGCACGATGTTGTGCGGGTCGTGCACCAGCGCGCGCGCCAGCGCGGTCTTCATGCGCTCGCCCTGGCTGAAGCCCTCGGTGCGGCGCTCGAGCAGCGCTTCCATGCGCAGCGTGCGCGCCAGGCTGTCGATGCGCGCGTGGGCCGCAGCGTCGCTCATGCCGTGCAGCCGCGCGTAGTACTCGATGTTCTCGCGCGCGCTCAGGCGCGGATACAGCCCGCGCGCGTCGCCCAGCAGACCGATGCGCGCCAGCGCCGCGCGCGGCTGCGCCGCCACGTCGATGCCGTCGACCCGAACCTGGCCCGCATCGGGCCGCAGCAGGCCGCTGACGATGCGCAGCAGCGTGGTCTTGCCCGCGCCGTTGGGGCCGAGCAGCGCGCTGATCTGGCCGTCATGGGCCACCCAGCTCAACCCATCCACCGCCTGCACGCGGCGCGCCGTGCGGCCGCGCCCTTGCACGAAGCCCTTGTGCAGTGCGCAGATCTCGATCACGGCGCGGCCGTGCTGCCGGGCGGCACGAAAAGCGGCGGACGCGGCAGCTCGCGCGCGCAGCCGAATTCGACGCCGAGCGCTGCTGCATCGTCGGCCGCCGCGATGAAGCGGTTCACCGCCTCGGTGATGCAAGGCAGCGCCAGCAGACCATGACCGGCCTGCGCCACGACCTCGTGCCGCGCGTTGCCGCCCAGCGCGCGTGCCACGCGCTCGCCGTGGCGCGGCGGCGTGGCCGGGTCGATGCCGCCCGACAGCAGCAGCACCGGCGAGCCCGCCGCGCTCGAGGCGCCAAAACCCGCGGGCGGCTCGCCACGCGGCCAGAACGCGCAGACCTCGCGGTACAGCTCGGCCAGCCCGCCGCCCATCGGGCTGGGCGGCGCGCGCGGGCGGCCGTCGCGCGGCCGGTCCTCGCTGCACACCACCGCGAAGTGCATGCCTTGCGCCAGCATGGCG
>CALBTN010000062.1 GCA_937967345.1 uncultured Rubrivivax sp.
CCAAGGGCAGCAACGAGGAGGCCTACCTGTTCCAGAAGCTGGTGCGCACCGGCTTTCGCAGCAACAACGTCGACCACTGCACGCGGCTGTGCCATGCGTCGTCGGTGGTGGCGCTGCTGGAGGGCATCGGCTCGGGCGCGGTCAGCAACCCGGTGAGGGACGTGCTGCAGGCCGAGGTCATCGTCGTCATCGGCGCCAACCCGTCGGTGAACCACCCGGTGGCGTCGAGCTGGATCAAGAACGCGGTGCGGGCAGGGGCCAAGCTGATCGTGATGGACCCGCGCCGCTCGGACCTGTCGCGGCTGGCACACCGCTATCTGCAGTTCAACGCCGACACCGACGTCGCGCTGCTGAACGCGCTGATGCACGTCATCGTCGAAGAAGACCTCGCCGACCAAGACTTCATCGCGCGGCGCACCGAGGACTACGCGGCGCTGCGCGACAACCTGCGCGGCTACGCGCCTGAGGCGATGGCGCCGATCTGCGGCATCGACGCGGCCACGCTGCGCGAAGTCGCGCGGCTGTACGCCTGCGCCAAGGCGTCGATCATCCTGTGGGGCATGGGCGTGAGCCAGCACGTGCACGGCACCGACAACGCGCGCTGCCTGATCGCGCTGGCGCTGCTGGCCGGCCAGATCGGCCGCCCCGGCACCGGGCTGCACCCGCTGCGCGGCCAGAACAACGTGCAGGGCGCGTCGGACGCCGGGCTGATCCCGATGATGCTGCCCGACTACCAGCACGTGTCCGACGCCGCGGCGCGTGCGAAGTTCGAGCAGGCCTGGCAGCTCGCGCCCGGCACGCTGGACGATCAGGTCGGTCTGACCGTGGTCGAGGTCATGCACGCGATCGACCGCGGCGAGGTGCGCGGCATGTACATCGAGGGCGAGAACCCGGCGATGTCCGACCCCGACGCCAACCACGCGCGCGCCGCGCTGGCCGCACTCGACCATCTGGTGGTGCAGGACATCTTCCTCACCGAGACCGCGGCGCTGGCCGACGTGATCCTGCCGGCCAGCGCCTTCCCCGAGAAGACCGGCAGCTTCACCAACACCGACCGCATGGTGCAACTCGGCCGCCAGGCGCTGGCGCCGCCGGGCGACGCGCGGCAGGACCTGTGGATCATCCAGCAGATGGGCCGGCGCCTGGGCCTGCCGTGGCACGAGCAGCCGGTGTCCGAGGTCTTCGACGAGATGCGCAAGACCATGCCCAGCATCGCCGGCATCACCTGGCAGCGGCTGGAACGCGACGGCACGGTCACCTACCCCTGCCGGCACGAAGGCGATGCCGGTGAGCCGGTGGTCTTCGTCGACAGCTTCCCGCGCGCGGGCGGCAAGGCGCGTTTCGTGCCGGCCGACATCATCCCGGCCGACGAGCGCCCCGATGCCGAGTACCCGATGGTGCTGATCACCGGGCGGCAGCTCGAGCACTGGCACACCGGCAGCATGACGCGGCGCACGCAGGTGCTCGATGCGATCGAGCCCGACCCGACCGCGTGGCTGCACCCGCTGGACCTGGCGGCGCTGGGGGTGGCACCGGGCGAGACACTGACCATCGAGTCGCGCCGCGGCCAGGTCACGCTGTGGGCGCGCGCCGAGGAGGGCACGCCGCGCGGCGCGGTGTTCGTCGCCTTTGCCTTCTACGAGGCGGCGATCAACAAGCTGACCAACGCCGCGCTCGACCCCTACGCCAAGATCCCCGAGTTCAAGTACTGCGCGGTACGGCTGCGCCCCGGCGGCCCCGCGCCGGCCCAAAGCAGCTTCGGCGGCGGCCGGGGGCACGCGCTGCGGCGCAGCAAGCATCCAGGAGAACGACCGCGATGAAACTCTTGCGTCATGGCGCCAAGGGCGCCGAAAAGCCCGCGCTGCTCGATGCCCAGGGCAACGTGCGCGACCTGAGCGGCGTGCTCGGCGACATCGACGCCGCCGCGCTCGCGCCCGGCGCGCTGCAGCGGCTGCGTGCGCTGGACGTCGCCGCGCTGCCGCGCATCGCGCAACCGGGGCCGCTCGCGCTGCCCTGGGCCGGCATGGGCAAGTTCATCGCGATCGGCTTGAACTACGCCGACCACGCGGCCGAGTCGGGCCTGCCGCTGCCCAAGGAGCCGGTGGTGTTCATGAAGGCCGTCAGCTGCGCGGTCGGCGCGCACCACCCGGTGGTGCTGCCCCAGGGCAGCGTGAAGACCGACTGGGAGGTCGAGCTCGGCGTGGTCATCGGCAGCCGCGCGCGCTACGTGGCCGAGGCCGATGCGCTGCGGCACGTGGCCGGCTACTGCGTGGTCAACGACCTGTCCGAGCGCGAGTACCAGCTCGAGCGCGGCGGCACCTGGGACAAGGGCAAGGGCTGTGACACCTTCGGCCCGATCGGGCCGTGGCTGGTGACGGCCGACGAGGTGAGCGACCCGCAGAACCTGGCGCTGTGGCTCGAAGTCAACGGCCAGCGCCGGCAGACCGGCCACACCGGCAGCATGATCTTCGGCGTGGCCGCGCTGGTGTCGTATCTGAGCCGCTTCATGACGCTGCAGCCGGGCGACTGCATCACCACCGGCACGCCGCCCGGCGTGGGCATGGGCATGAAGCCGCAGCCGGTGTTCCTGAAGCCGGGCGACCTGATGCGCCTGGGCATCGACGGTCTGGGCGAGCAGCGCCAGAGCGTGCACGCATGGGACGAGGCCTTGATCGACGGTTGACTCGCAGCGCCACGGCTGCCGTTTCGGGCGCTCGAGCGGTTGCGGCGGAATGCTTCACAGACTCTCAGCCCCGCACGGCGGGCGGCGCCGCGGCGCGAAGCGCCGCTTCACCGAGCCTCAGGTGCCGCAGAAGGTGCGATACGCCGCCGTGACCTGCGGCGGCGCCGGCTGCGCGTAGGGCGCGAGCGCGGCGCCACCGTCGAAGGGCCGGCGCAGCGCATCGAGCAGCGCGTCGAAGGGCTTCAGGTCCTGCGGCTGCGCCGATGCGGCGGCCAGCGCTTCTTCGACGCGGTGGTTGCGCGCGATGATCCACGGGTTGGTGCCGCGCATGCGCGCAGCGCGCGCCGCCGCCGCGGTCTCGCTGTCGCTGCTGCCGCCGCTTTCGCTGGCGCAGCGCGCCCGCCAGCGCTGCAGCCATGGGTTCGCGGCCGACGCATCGCCGCCGTCGTGGGCGAACAGCGCGCGCAACGGATTGGCATCGCCTTGCGCCGCATCGGCCAGGTGGCGCCAGGCCAGCGTGAAGTCGATCCGCTGCCGATGCAGCAGCGCGAGCCAATCGTCGGCCAGTGCGGCGTCGTCGTCATCGCTGTGCTGCAGCCCCAGCTTGGCACGCTGGCCTTGCCGCAGCGCCTGCGCGTACTGCGCCGGGAAGGCGTCGATCACGCTGGTGGCCTGCGCTACCGCCTGCTGCACCGCGGCCTCGTCGCCGGGCTCGCACATCAACGGCAGCAGCGCTTCGGCCAGGCGCGCGAGGTTCCAGCGCGCCGCGGCCGGCTGGTTGCCGTAGGCGTAGCGGCCCTGGTGGTCGATGCTGCTGAACACCGCGGCCGGGTCGTAGGCCTCCATGAACGCGCAGGGGCCGTAGTCGATGGTCTCGCCCGAGATCGTCATGTTGTCGGTGTTCATCACGCCGTGGATGAAGCCCACGTTCATCCACTGCGCGACCAGCCGCGCCTGGCGCCCGGCCACCGCGCGCAGCAGGCCCAGGTAGCGATCGGGCGTGCCCGCCAGGCTGGGGTCGTGGCGCGCGATCGTGTAGTCGGCCAGCCGGCGCAGCGTGTCGAACTCGCCGCGCGCGGCGAAGTACTGCAAGCTGCCCACGCGCAGGTGGCTGGCGGCCACGCGCGTCAGCACCGCGCCGCCGAGCACGGTGTCGCGGTAGACCGGCTCGCCGCTGGCCACCACCGCCAGCGCGCGCGTCGTCGGGATGCCCAGCGCGTGCATCGCCTCGCCGATCAGCACCTCGCGCAGCATCGGGCCGACCGCCGCCTTGCCGTCGCCGCCGCGCGAGAACGGCGTGCGCCCGCTGCCCTTGAAGGCGATGTCGCGGCGCTGGCCGTGGCGGTCGATCACTTCGCCCAGCAGCAGCGCGCGCCCGTCGCCGAGCTGCGCCGAGAAGCCGCCGAACTGGTGGCCGGCGTAGGCCTGCGCGATCGGCTGCGCGCCTTCGGGCACGCGGTTGCCGGCGAGCATGGCGATGCCGTCATCGCTGGCCAGCGCGCCGGCATCCAGGCCCAGCTCGTCGGCCAGTGCACGGTTCAGGTACAGCAGGCGCGGTGCGGGCACCGCCGCCGGCTGCCAGGCGACGTAGGTGCCCGGCAGCTCGCGGGCGTAGCTGTTGTCGAAGGCGATGTGCATCGTCGGCGCTTGCGTCGCGGGGGTAGGCTGCAGTGTGCCGCCGCCGGTCAATCCTTGGCCGCGATGGGGGCGGCCGTGAGCGCGAGTCAGTCGAGCGCCGTGCGCAGCTGCTGCTTGACCGCCTCGCCCAGCGTGATCACCGCCATCGCGTAGTAGCTCGACTGGTTGTAGCGCGTCAGCACGTAGAAGTTGCGCGTGCCCGCCACGTAGCTCGGTGCGTCGCCGCCATTTTGCAGCTCCACCAGCGCGAGCAGCCCGTCGTGGCGGCGGCCGTCGGCGTCGAGCTCGGCGCCGAGCTCGGCCATGCGCGCGGCGTCGAAGCTGGGCAGGATGTCGGGCGCGAGCAGCGTGGCGCGCGCGCGCGTGTCCACCGGCACGGCGACCTGGTAGACGATCGGCATGCCGCGCTGCCAGCCGTGCGCGGCCAGGAAGCTGGCCACGCTGCCGATCACGTCGGCGGCGCTGTCGTTCAGGTCGGTATGGCCGTCGCCGTCGAAATCGACCGCATAGCGGTTGAAGCTGCCCGGCATGAACTGCGGCAGCCCCATCGCGCCGGCGAACGAGCCCTTGGGCCGCGTCGCGTCCAGGCCCTCGCGCCGGCTCAGCACCAGGAATTCCTCGAGCTCGCCGCGGAAGAACGCGCTGCGGTCGCTGCGGCCGCTGGGAAAGTCGAAGGCCAGCGTGGCCAGCACGTCGAGCACGCGGTAGTTGCCGGTGATGCGGCCGTAGAAGGTCTCGACGCCGACGATGCCCACGATGATCTCGGCGGGCACGCCGTAGCGCTGTTCGGCGCGCGCCAGCCACTGGGCGTTGTCCTGCCAGAAGCGCACACCGGCGCCGATGCGCTGCGGTTCGACGAAGCGGTCGTGGTAGGCCGCCCAGTTCTTCGCGGTGCCGGCCGGCGGCGGCATCATCAGCCGCTGCGCGCTCGGCTGGCGGCGCGCCTGCGCCAACTGCGCCAGCACCCAGTCCTTGGGCAACTCGCGGCGCTCGGCCACCTCGGCGGCAAAGTCGCGCACGTCCTGGCGCGATGCGTAGCTGGCCGCGCTGGGCTCGGCCGCCTTGGCCGGCGGCTTGGGTTTGTGGGTTGCCGCGCAACCGGATTGGGCAACGGCGAACATCAGGGCCAGCAGCAGCCGGCAGGCAGGTCTACGCATGCGCGAATTATCCGCGTGCCGCCTGCGCCGCCGCCGTGGCAAAGCGGCGCCACCAGCCGCGATCGATGCGGCTGCGCCCGGCGCTGGCGTAGCGGTCGCGGTCCAGCGCCTCGAGCTGCAGCGCGAGCAGCTCGCCGCGCGCGCCAAGCTGCGCGCGCACCCGCTGCGCGCGGGTGCGCGGCGGCTCGTGCGGCTGCACCACGACCTGCAGTTGCGCCAGTTGCCGCTGCACCCGTTGTTGCAGCCGCTGCCACGGATCCTGGCGCTGGCGGTCCCACAACGCCCAGCCGGCGGCGGCCAGGCTGCCGGCGCAAAGCAGCACGATCAGCGCGTAGGCCAGGTCGTGCCAGCTCGGGCTGTCCACGCCCAGGCTTTCCAGCAGCCGGAACTGCTGCGCGCGCGAGTAGTTCATCACCCACTGGTTCCAGCGGTTGTTGGTGGCCTCAAGCAGCGTGCGCAGCCGCGCCAGCAGCGCGGGGTTGACGCTGGCGATCGCGTTGGCCACCAGCCCGGGGCGCGGTGTCGGGCCGGTGCCGCGCACGATGCGATCGGGCGAGACCGCGGCGGTCGGATCGCTGCGCAGCCAGCCTTCGCCCGCCTGCCAGTATTCGACCCAGGCGTGCGCGTTGCTCTGGCGCACGACGTGGTAGCCGTCCACCGGCGCCGGATCGGCGCCCATGTAGCCGGTGACCACCCGGGCCGGCACCTGCATCGCGCGCAGCATCACCACCGTGCTGGCGGCGAAGTGCTCGCAAAAGCCCAGCTTGCGCTCGAACCAGAACTCGTCGACCGCGTTCGCGCCGGTGTAGGCGCCGGGTTCGAGCGTGTACATGAAGCCGCCCTGGCGCAGATGGTCCAGCAGCGCGGCCACCAGCGTGCGCGCGTCGGCCTGCGCCAGCGCGGGGCGGGCGCGCTGCTCGGCGGCCCAGGCCAGCGCGCGCGGGTTGTACTGCGCCGGCAGCGCCAGCGCCTCTTGCAGCGCGGTGGTGGGCTGGCGCGGGCCGTGGCGGTGCAGCAGCCACGCCGATGCCTCGAAGCGCAGCCGCTCGGCCACCGGGCGGTCGGTCTGCCACTGCAGGTCGCTGCGCTGCCAGGCGTTGAAGCCTTCGACCTGCGGTGCGGCGCCCTCGCGATCGGGTGTCAGCTCGAGCAGCGGCAGCAGCGGCAAGCGGCTCGGCTCGAGCGTCATCTGGTAATGCAGCGGCTGGCCCAGCAGCTGCACCGGCACGCGCGACGCCGCTGCCGGCGTCGCGCCGCCGAGCTGGCGGGTCCATTCGCGGCCGTCGAAGCGCGACAGCACCGGTCCGCGGAAGTACATCGCCTCGGGCGGCGGCGCGCGGCCGTCGAAGCGGATGCGAAAGGCGATGGTGTCGTCGTTGGCGATCTCGGCCATCGCGCCCATGCGCATCGAGCCGGACAGGCCGGTCTTGCCGGCGGCGTCCTGCGGCATGCCCCACAGCGGGCCGATGCGCGGAAACAGCATGAACAGCGCCACCATCAGCGGCGCACCCAGCGCGGCCGTGCGCGCGGCGACCGCGCCGGCCTGGTGCAGCGTCGGCTTGCCCACCGGCATGTGCGCCAGCACCAGCGCGGCAAGCAGCCCCCACACCGACAGCAGCATGGCCGCGGCGGTGGCCAGCGACTGCGAGTACAGGAAGTTCGTCAGCACCAGAAAGAAGCCGAGGAAGAACACCACCATCGCGTCGCGCCGCGCGCGCAGCTCGAGCGTCTTCAACGCCATCAGCACCACCAGCATGGTGACGCCGGCCTCCTTGCCGAGCAGCGTGCCCTCGGTCCACAGCGTCAGCACGATGGCCACCAGCAGCACCCCGGCCACCGCCCAGCGGCTGGGCAGCGGCGCGTTGCTCAGCGCCAGTTGCGCGCGCCACAGCAGCATCAGCGCGGTCAGCGCGATGCACCAGGACGGCAGGTGCGACAGATGCGGCAGCAGCGTCCAGCCGATCACCGCCAGCTGGAACAGCGTGTCGCGGCAATCGCGCGGCAGGTGGCGCCAGTCGGCCGGCCACGCCCGGCGCAGCGCGGGGCTCAGTGCCACAGCGCCAGCTCGCGCAGCAGCCGCCGCCGGTGCTCGGCGCCGCGGTCGGGGGCGATCTGCCGTCCGGGCAGCCGCAGGCCGTAGACCCGCGCGTCGTGCTCGGCCGCGAGCACCCAGGCGGTCAGGCGCGACAGGCGCGCCTCAGCGCCGCCGCTGGCGGCCGACCAGTCGAGCCACAGCTCGTGCCGCGTCTCGGTCGTGCTGTCGCGGCTGATCAACTGGCCGCTGCGCGCGGCCTTCTTCCACGCGATCTGGCGCAGCGTGTCGCCGCGCCGCCAGGCCCGCACGCCGTCGAGCTCGCCGCCCACGCCCTGGCGCGACAGCGCCAGGCCGCCGTCGGTGCTGCTCGCGCGCGGCAGCGCCGGCGCACCGGCCTCGGGCTGCGGGTAGGCGAGCACCTGGCCGGCGGGGCGCCAGTGGGTCCAGGCGCGAAACAGGCCGAACGGGAAGCGCGTCTCGACCAGCAGCGCGGGCAGCGCGTGCCAGCCGCGCGTGCGCGGCACGAAGCTCAGGCCAGCGCTGGCCTGGCCGAGCGCGGGCACGTCGCACCAGGCCGGATGCGGGCCGCGCCGCTGCTCGACCAGGCGCAGGCCGATGCCGTGGCGCGCCGCGCCCGGGTTCGACATCACCACCTCGAGCCGCACCGGCTCGCCGGCGAACACCGGCGCGGGCGGGCGCAGCCGCAGCGTCAGGCCGCGCAGGGTCGAGTGCGTGGTGTGGATCGACACCAGCCCGCTGCCGGCGAGCAAGAAGGTCAGCACGTAGCCCAGGTTGAGCTGGTAGTTGATCGCCGAGGCCAGCATCACCAGCAGCGTCAGCGCGAACACCCAGCCGCCCTTGGTCGGCAGGATGTAGATGTTGCGCTGGCCCAGCG
The DNA here is from genome assembly GCA_937967345.1 of uncultured Rubrivivax sp. Lineage (GTDB taxonomy): Bacteria > Pseudomonadota > Gammaproteobacteria > Burkholderiales > Burkholderiaceae_C > Rubrivivax. The sequence goes on from CALBTN010000062.1 coordinate 8,409, forward strand.
TCCAGGTGTCGGCGACCGGATGGCGCGCCAGCCACCAGCCGCGCCAGGCCGCGCGCAGCCCGCGCGGCGCCGGCGCTGCCGGTCCGGGTGCGGCCGGCGCCGGTGGAGCCGGCGCAGCTGGAGCCGGCGCAGCTGGAGCCGCCCGGGCCGTCGCGGCGTCGGCGGCGGCGCGCGCCCGCCGCGCAGGCTCGACGGCGGGGTCAGCGTCGAAGCCGGGCCGCGCACTGGGGGCGCTTGCTGGTCGCAGCGGCGCGATCACGGCACCGGCGTGGCCTCGATCATCGAACGCACCTGTTCGATCGCGCCGCGTCCGGCATGGGCCACCGGCTGCAGCCGGTGCGCGATCGCCTGCGGCAGGATCGCCTGGATGTCGTCGGGGGCGACGTAGTCGCGCTGCGCCATCAGCGCGTGCGCCTTGGCCACGCGCAGCACCGCGATGCCGGCGCGCGGGCTCAGGCCTTCGACGAACCACTGGCCCGAGCGCGTGGCCGCGATCAGCGCCTGCAGGTAGTCGAGCAGCGCGTCGGACGCGACCACCTCGAGCACCGCTTGCTGCGCCTGCTGCAGTTCGGCGTGCGACATCATGGCCGGCAGCCGGGTGATCGCCTCGCGCCGGTCTTCGCCGATCAGCAGCGCGCGTTCGGCGGCGCGGTCGGGGTAGCCCAGCGTGATGCGCAGCAAAAAGCGGTCGAGCTGCGACTCGGGCAGCGGATAGGTGCCGAGCTGGTCGCTGGGGTTTTGCGTGGCGATGACGAAGAAGGGCCTGGGCAGCGCGCGCGTCTCGTTCTCGACCGACACCTGGTGCTCTTCCATCGCCTCGAGCAGCGCGCTTTGCGTCTTCGGGCCGGCGCGGTTGATCTCGTCAGCCAGCAGCACCTGCGCGAACACCGGCCCCGGGTGAAAGACGAAGGCCTCCTTGCTGCGCTCGTACACGCTGATGCCGACCAGGTCCGACGGCATCAGGTCGGCGGTGAACTGCACCCGCGAGAACTTCAGCCCCAGGCACACCGCCAGCGTGTGGGCCAGCGTGGTCTTGCCCACGCCGGGCACATCCTCGATCAGCAGGTGGCCGCCGGCCAGCAGGCAGGCCACGCAGTTCTCGATCTGGGCGCGCTTGCCGACGATGACCGTGCAGATCTGGTCGACCAAGCGTGAAATTCGGCGCGCTACACTGGAATCCATCGCCTGCACGTTAACCTGAAAGGCTGCCCAGCACCGCCATGAGCACCGCGTATTACGCTCCGCCGGAGTGCCGTTTGCACGATATGGGTGCGGGCCACCCCGAGTGCCCGCAACGCCTGGACGCGATCAACGATCAGCTGCGCGCGACCGGCCTGGACATCGCGCTGGATTTCAAGGATTCGGCGCAGGCCACGCTCGAGCAGCTCGGGCGCGCGCACGCCAGCGGTTACGTGCTCGAGATCATGGACGTGATGCAGCGCGCGCGCGAAACCGGCGAGACCCGCGCGGTCGACCCCGACACCGTGGTGGCCGCCGGCACGCTGCAGGCGGCGCTGGCCTCGGCCGGCGCCGCGGTGGCCGCGACCGACGAGGTGCTGTCGGGCCGCGCCAGCAACGCCTTTTGCGCGGTGCGCCCGCCGGGCCACCACGCCACGCGCGACCAGTCGATGGGTTTTTGCTTCTTCAACAACATCGCGGTGGCGGCGCGCCACGCGCTGGACGCGCACGGGTTGCAGCGCGTGGCCATCGTCGACTTCGACGTGCACCACGGCAACGGCACCGAGGACATCATTGCCGGCGACGAGCGCGTGCTGATGGTCAGCTTCTTCCAGCATCCGCTGTACCCGTTCAGCGGCGGCGCGCCGCTGGGCACCAACATGGTCAACGTGCCGGTGCCGGCCTACACCCGCGGGCCGGCGGTGCGCGAGCTGATCGAGATGATGTGGATGCCGCGGCTCGAGGAGTTCAAGCCGCAGATGCTGTTCATCTCGGCCGGCTTCGATGCGCACCGCGAGGACGAACTTGGCCAGCTCGGGCTGATCGAGGCCGACTACGAGTGGATCACCGGGCGGCTGAAAGCGCTGGCCGAGCGCCACGCTCAAGGGCGCATCGTGTCGTGCCTCGAGGGCGGCTACAGCCTGAGCGCGCTGGCGCGCAGCGTGGCCGCGCACCTGCGCGTGCTGGCCGACATGTAGCCGCCGCGTGGCGATGGTGAACCTGTCTGCGCTGCGGCGTGCGCTGGCCGAGCTGACGCCCTACGGCGCCTTGCTCGAGGTGGCGATGCTCGCGGCCTCGCTGGGCATCGCCTATGCGCTGGTGTGGGCGCTGCGCGGCAAGCGCAAGAGCGAGGCGCACAGCATCTGGTTCGGCGAAAGGCTGTACGACGGCGTGCTGTTCCCGCTGGCGGCGCTGCTGGCCGGCATGGTGCTGCACTGGGGTCTGAAGGAGGTGCTGCCGGTCGGCCTGCTGCGCCTGGCGGTGCCGATCCTGACCGCGCTGGTGGTGATCCGGCTGAGCGTGCAGGTGCTCCACACCGCCTTTCCGGCCTCGGCCCTGGTGCGCCGGCTGGAGCGCACCGTGTCGTGGCTGGTCTGGCTCGGCCTGGTGCTGTGGTTCACCGGGGCGCTGCCGTACCTGATGGAAGAGATGGAGGGCATCCAGTGGCGCGTCGGCGGCACGCGCATCACGCTGCTGATGGTGGTGCAAGGCGCGTTGAGCGCCGGTGCGGTGATGCTGCTGGTGCTGTGGCTGTCGGCCACCATCGAGGCGCAGATGCTCAAGGGCGCGCAGGCCAGCAGCCTGTCGGCGCGCAAGATCGCGGCCAACGCCACGCGCGCCTTGCTGCTGACGATCGGCGTGCTGTTCGCGCTGAGCACGGTGGGCATCCCGATCAGCGCGCTGTCGGTGGTGGGCGGGGCGATCGGCGTGGGCATCGGCCTGGGCCTGCAGAAGCTGGCGGCCAACTACGTCAGCGGCTTCGTCATCCTGGCCGAGGGGTCGCTTCGCATCGGCGATCTGGTGCGCGTGGACGGCTTCGAGGGCTACATCACCGACATCAAGACGCGCTACACCGTGATCCGCGCGCTCGGCGGGCGCGAATCGATCGTGCCCAACGAGATGCTGACGACCCAGCGCGTGGAGAACCTGTCACTGCCCGACCGCAACGTGCAGCTCAGCACCGCGGTGCAGGTGGCTTACGGTACCGACCTGGACGTGCTGCTGCCCGACCTGGTCGAAGTGATGCGCGGTGTGCCGCGCGTGCTGTCCAGCCCCGGCCCGGGGGCGACGCTGGCGGCCTTCGGCGCCGACGGCATGGACCTGGCGCTGTCGTTCTGGATCGCCGATGCGCACAACGGGCAGGGCAACGTGCGCTCGGCGGTCAACCTGGCCTTGCTGAGGCGGCTCAACGAGCTTGGCGTGGACATTCCGTTCCCGCAGCGCGTGTACCGCATGGTGCCGGGAGCCGCGTCGCCGCTGGCGCCGGCGGCCGAGTCGGGCGCCTAGAGCCTGCGCGGGTCTCGCGGCTGCCCCGGGGAGCAAGTCGTCATGCCGCTGGCCCTGTACGGACACCCGTTCTCCTCGTACACGCAAAAGGTGCTGATCGCGCTGTACGAGAACGCCACGCCGTTCGAGTTGCGCTGCGTCAGCCCGGATCATCCACAGCACACGGCCGAGTGGTTGCGGCGTTGGCCGTTGCGCAAGTTTCCGTTGCTGCTCGATGGCGATCGCGCGCTGGCCGAGTCCAGCATCATCATCGAGTACCTGCAGCTGGTGCACGGGGGGCGGGTGCCGCTGCTGCCGGCCGACCCGCTGCTGGCACTCGACGTGCGCATGCTCGACCGCTTCTTCGATCTGCACGTGATGAGCCCGGTGCAGCACGCAGTGGCTGCCGCGTTGACCGGGGATGATGGCCGGCGTCAGGCGGGCCTGGCCGAAGCCGCCGAGAAGCTCGAGCATGCCTACGGCTGGATCGAAGGGCAGTGGGGTGCGCGCACCTGGGCCGTTGGCGAGCAGTTCACGCTGGCCGACTGCGCCGCTGCGCCGGCGCTGTTCTACGCCGACTGGACGCATCGCATCGCCGACAGCTACCCGCTGCTGCGCGGCTACCGCGAGCGGCTGCTGGCGCGGGCCTCGATGGCACGAGCGGTGGACGAAGCGCGGCCGTACCGGCCGCTGTTCCCGCTGGGCGCCCCGGCGCGAGACTGAGAGTCTGTGAAGCATGCCGCCACGCCCGCTCGAACGCGCCGAAACGGCGCCGCTCGTCGTTGCAAATGCTCGCCGTAGCCCGGGCTGCGGCTGTGCTTTGCGCCTAGATCGACACCCTTTCGCACGTCCGCTCGGACGCGCCGGAATACTTCACAGACTCTGAGCGGCGCAGCCGCGACGGGCGTTCCAGCCAGCGCGCTGGCCGGCGCCGCGCGGCCGGATGCTGCCGCCCGCCGTGGCGGCCGGACGACCGATCCGATCGACTTCAACGGTTTGTTGAAACTCCTTTAAGCGCGAAAAAGAATCGTTATCATTTGCATTGACGCGATCTTGGCGCTTCTTTCTATCCGGCGCCCGGATCGTGCAAAGCCTTGTAGCCAGCCCCGCTCGGATACGCGCACCGCGTCGCGAGCTGCCCGCCAACGGTCCGTGGTGCCGGTCATCGATCGGCACGCCCTCGAGCTTGCAGCCCGCGTTCGGCACCCCTGAAGGTGGTGCGCGCGGGCCGGTCGTGCGCCGGGCTGCTGCCCGCCGGCGTTGCGGCCTCGACCCCTGGAGAGTTGGCAACGTGCAGATCAAACTGAAGTTCAGCCCCCTGGCGGGGTGGGGCGGCGCGCTGGCGGCGCTGGCTGCGCCGGCGCTGTTGGCATCGGCCCACGCTCAAGCCCCCGTGGTCGCGCAGGCGCCGATCACGCGGCTGCCCGAGATCGCGGTCAGCGCCACCGGCTTCGAGCAGGACACCGCCGAGGTGCCGGCCACGATCTCGACGATCGACGCGCAGCAGATCGACCGCGGCCTGGTGCGCAGCCTGCAGGACCTGTTCCGCTATGAGCCCGGCGTGTCGGTGAACTCCGACCCGACGCGCTTCGGCGCCAACAGCATCAACATCCGCGGCCTGGAAGGCAACCGCGTGCAGCTGCTGGTCGACGGCATCCGCGCGCCCAGCCTGTTCCAGTTCGGCATCGGGCCGTTCAACAACTCAGGGCGCGCGTTCGTCGACCTGGACAGCCTGAAGCGGGTGGAGATCCTGCGCGGGCCGGCGTCCAGCCTGTACGGTTCCGACGCGCTCGGCGGCGTGGTCTCGTACATGACCAAGGACCCGCTGGACTACCTCGACTTAGCCAGCTCGCCGTTCTATGGCGCCTTCAAGAGCGCCTATGCCAGCAGCGACAGCGGCTGGGCCAACACCGGCACCGTGGCCTACGGCACCGAGCAGTGGCAAGCGCTGGCGCTGTACACCTACTTCACCGGCCACGAGCAGCAGAACATGGGCAGCAACGCCACGGTGGGCCCGGCGCGCACCGAACCGAACCCGCAGGACATCCGCCAACGCAACCTGCTGCTCAAAGGCGTGTTCCAGCCGGCAGCGGGCCACCGCGTGCGCGCGGCATACGAGTGGTTCGACCGCAACAGCGACACCGAGGTGCTGAGCCTGAACTCATCGACGCCGCGCACCGCCAGCATCGATGGCGACGACGACAACCGCCGCGAGCGCTACAGCTTGGACTATGCCTACACCAACCCGCAGCGCGGCTGGCTGGCCGGTTTGACCGCCAACCTGTACCAGCAGACCTCGACCACCGATTCGAGCTCGCTCGAGACGCGCGTGAACACCTCGCGCGGCTGCTCGGGCGTGCTGCCGGGGGCCAATCGCTGCGTGATCCCGCGGCAGTTCGATTTCGAGCAACGCATCACCGGGCTGAGCGCACAGCTGGAAAGCCTGCTCAATGGCGACGCCGTGCACCATCGCATCCTGTGGGGCGTGGATGCGTCCGACACCGATTCGTCGGCGCTGCGCGACGCCACCGTCTACAACCTGACGCTGGGCACGGTGAGCAAGACGCTGTCCGGCGAAACCTTCCCGCTGCGCGACTTCCCCAACACCAGCACGCGCCAGATCGGCGTGTACGTGCAGGACCAGATCTCGCTGCTGGACGACCGGCTGATGCTGACGCCGGCGCTGCGCTTCGACGACTACCGGCTGAAGGTGCACCCCGATGCGCTGTACCTGGCCAACCTGGCGCCCGGCGTGCAAGCCACCGACTTCTCGGACAACGCCTGGTCGCCCAAGCTGGCGGCGATGCTGCGCCTGACGCCCAACCTGAGCGCCTACGGCAACTATGCCTTCGGCTTTCGGGCGCCGCCGTTCGACGACGTCAACGCCGCGTTTCGCAACCCGGTGCAGTCGTACGTGCTGATCCCGAACCCGAACCTGGTGTCGGAGACCAGCCGCGGCCTGGAGCTGGGGCTGAAGGGCCAGGCCGGCGAGTCCAGCTACGGGCTGGCGGCGTTCTACAACCGCTACCGCGACTTCATCGATTCGATGCACCAGCTCGACTGCCCGAGCGATCCGAACTGCGTCAGCGGCTACAGCGGCACCTTCCAGGCGGTCAACCTGGCGCGGGTGCGCATCTACGGCATCGAGGCCAAGGGCCAGTGGGCGCTCGACCGCCACTGGACGCTGGCCGGAAGCATCGCCTACGCCAACGGCAAGGACGAAACCGCGGACCAGCCGCTGAACAGCATCAACCCGCTGACCGGCGTGGCCGGCGTGCACTACACCGCGAGCAGCGGCGACTGGGGCGGCGCGCTGAACTTCACAGCGGCTTCGTCGAAGAACTCGGCCGCGGCAGTGGGTGCCAACGCGCCGTTCCTCACGCCGGGTTTCGGCATCGTCGATGTCACCGGCTTCTGGCACATCAACAAGCACCTGCGGCTGGCTGGCGGCGTGTTCAACCTGTTCGACAAGAAGTACTGGCTGTGGAGCAACGTCGGCCAGATGGGCTTGAACGCCAACTCGCCCGCGGTGGACCGCTACACCCAGCCGGGCATCAACTTCGCGGTGAACCTGCAGCTGGTCTATTAGCCCGCTGCCGCAGGCTGCGGGTGGCGCCGCCGCGCGGTCGAGCAGCCGACGCGGCGCCAGGGCGATCGCTGCGATTCGCGGGACGGTGGCTTCAGGCGGCGACCACCGGAATCTTGCCGATCCTGGCCTGCCACTGCTTCGGCCCGGTGTCGTGCACGCTGCTGCCGTCGCTGGACACGGCCACCGTCACCGGCATGTCCTTGACCTCGAACTCGTAGATCGCTTCCATCCCCAGGTCGGCGAAGCCCACCACCTTGGCCTGGCGGATCGCCTTGGCCACCAGGTAGGCCGCGCCACCCACCGCCATCAGGTACGCGCTCTTGTGCTTGCGGATCGCCTCGATCGCCACCGGCCCGCGCTCGGCCTTGCCGACCATGCTGATGAGCCCGGTCTGGCTCAGCATCATCT
>CALBTN010000063.1 GCA_937967345.1 uncultured Rubrivivax sp.
GGTAGAACGGCGCTTGCATCGTGTTCGGCGCCTGCAGCACCTGCCAGCGCTGGGTGCGCACGTACAGCTCGGCGCCCAGCGCCGAAGTGCCGACATCCTTCTCGACAAAGGCGCTCAGCGGCAGCAGCCGCGGGGTGAGCGACGCGTGGCGGCGCGGAAAGTCGTTCCACCAGTCGTCATCCGATACCCGCTCGGCCTGCGCGGCGTAGCGCACATCGCCGTTCAGCGTGCCCAGATGGTCGAAGGTGAGCCAGTAGCGCGTGTCCTCGTAGACCTGGTCGTAGGGCAGCAGGTCCAGGTTGATGCGCCCGGCGTACGCCGGCTGCAGGTAGCGGAACTCGGTTTGCACCGCCGCGCCGCGCCGCGTCGACAGCGACGGCGTGATGGTCGCGTCGCGGTTGGGCGCGATGTTCCAGTAGTAGGGCACGCCCAGCTCGGCGCCGCTGCCGGTGGTGAAGTCCAGGTTGGGCGGCAGCCAGCCGGACTTGCGCTGCTCGCTCAGCGGAAAGCTCATGCGCGGCAGCGACAGGATCGGCACGTCCAGGAAGCGCAGCACCGCGCCGTCGGCCACACCGACGCCGGCGTCCAGGTCCAGGTCGATCTGCTGCGCGCTGAGCACCCAGTCGGGCTGCTGCGCGTCGTCGCGCCGGCAGCTGGTGTAGTTGCCGGCCACGATGCGCGCGGCACCGGGGCCGAGCAGGTCGATGCGCTCGGCCTGGCCGCCGGCGCCGGTGATTGCCAGATCGTAGTGCGGGGCGAGCATGAAGCCCTCCATGCGCTGCGTCTTCAGCTGCACCTCGGGGCCGCTGATCGACGACCCCTCGAACGTGACCCGCACCTTGCCCTGCGCCACCGCCAGATCCTCGGCCTGGTCGTATTGCAGCTGGTCGGCGCGCAAGACCACGCCGGCCTGGCGCATTTCCACGTCGCCCTCGGCGCGCAGTTCGCCGCCGGGCTGGCCGCTGAGCTGATCGGCGCGCAGGTACAGCGGCGCGCTGCGCCGCGCCGCCTCGTCGCTGGCCGCAGGTTTCAGGCGCGGGCTGCGGTGCAACGGCGCGGTCTGCGCCTGGGCCTCGGGCAGCGCCAGGGCTGCGGCCATCACCCCCGCGGCCAGCAGCGACAGCGCGTGGCGGCGAGGGCGGGCAAGGGGGGACAGGAACGCGACTGGAGGCACTGGCTGCGTTGCTCGCGCTGCCATCGGCGCTGCAGCGCGCCGGCGCTGCGTCGAAGGGCCGATTTGTAGAATTCATTATCCAACGAGCGCGAGCGCCGGCACACCGATGCGCCCGCCCACCACCTGCGATGAACCGACTTCCTGCGGCGCCCGAGCCCCGGCCCGTGCCCGAACTTCGCGATGGCCCCGGCACGCCCGACGCCGCGATCGCCTGGCCCGACGCGCAGCGCCGCGCCGCCTTCGAGCGCTGGCTCGCCGCCATCGCAGCGCGCCACGGCCTGCAGCCGCACACGCTGCGGCCGGCGTCGGCCGATGCCAGCTTTCGCCGCTACCTGCGCATCGATGCGCGGGCTGGCAGCTTGATCATCATGGACGCGCCGCCGCCGCTGGAGGACGTGCGCCCGTTCGTCCAGGTCGCGCGCTCGATTCGCGCCGCGGGCTTGAATGCCCCGCCGGTGCTGGAGTGCGACAGCGAGCAGGGCTTCGTGTTGCTGGGCGATCTCGGCGGCGAGCTGTACCTGGGCGCGCTGCAGCAAGCCGACGCCGCCCGCGCCGACGCGCTGATGCGCGACGCGATCGGTGCGCTGGTGCATTGGCAGCTCCACGTGCCGGCGGCGGAGTTGCCGCCTTACGACGAAGCGCTGCTGGCGCGCGAGCTGGCGCTGTTTCCGCAGTGGTGCGTGCAGCGTGAGTTCGGGCTGGGCTGGGGCGAGGCGGAATCCGCGCGCTGGCACAAGATCTGCCGGCCGCTGATCGACAGCGCGCTGGCGCAGCCGACGGTGGCGGTGCACCGCGACTGGATGCCGCGCAACCTGATGGTGGCCACGCCCAACCCCGGCATCCTCGATTTCCAGGATGCGGTGCGCGGCCCGCTGAGCTACGACGTCGCCTCGCTGCTGCGCGATGCCTTCATCTCGTGGGACGAGGAGCGCGAGATCGACTGGGCGGTGCGCTGGTGGAGCGAAGCCCGGCGCTCCGGCGTGCCGCTGGGCGAGGCCTTCGCCGCTGACTTCGGCGAGTTCTGGCGCGCGCTCGAATGGATGGGGCTGCAGCGCCACCTGAAGGTGCTGGGCATCTTCTGCCGCCTGAAGCACCGCGATGGCAAGCCGGCCTATGCCGCCGACCTGCCGCGCTTTTTTGCCTACGCCACCAAGGTCGCGTCACGCTACGCGCCGCTGCGCGGCCTGCTGGGGCTGCTCGAGCCGATGAGCGGTCTGCGCGAGACCACGGCGTTCTCGATGCGCTGAGCCGCGGTTCGGGCCGCCGCACCAAGCTGACGCACTGCGGCTGCAGCCGGCGGGGACGCGCGCCGCCCGGCGGGCGGCGCGCGCGGCTTCAGACGACCGGCTTCGGCACGGCGCGCGCGCGCGGCGCGGCCGGGGCTGCGGCCGCCGCCGCCTTCGCCTTGGCGGCCTGCGCGTCGATCGCCGCCGTGGCTGCGGCATAGGCGGCGGTGTGAGCCGCCTGGTCGCCGGCCTGACGGTCCAGGCGCGCGGCCAACTGCAACGCCAGCGGCGACAGTGGGCTCTGCCCCAGCGGACGCAGCATCTCCCAGGCCGGCAGGCCAAAGACCTTGCCCAGCGGTTCGAGCTCGTCGACCCGGGTGGCAACCACCGCACGTCGGATGCGGTCCAGCGTGCCGTTGCTCACGCCGCTGCGCGCGGTGATCTTCGGCAAGGTGTTGAGATCGGAGCGCGTGGCCATGAGCGCTCGAAGGTTGGCGGCCAGGATGTCGCGGGGACGCATGTCGCAAGTTTGCCGCAAATCGGTTATCGCGTGATAGCCGGGATACACAGGATTTCACTGATCCGGGATGTGTTCCAGGTCGGCCAGCCAGACCGCGGCCTCGGCGTCGCTGGGCGCGCGCCAGTCGCCGCGCGGCGACAACGAACCGCCCGATCCGACCTTCGGCGCGTTGGGCACGCAACTGCGCTTGAACTGGCTGGTCTTGAAGAATCGCCACAAGAAGCTGCGCAGGTGGCGCTTGATCGCCGCCAGGTCGTAGGCGCGCGGCGGCACGGCCGAGCCTTGCGGCCACACGCCGGCAGCGGCGTCGTGCCAGGCCGCGTGCGCCAGGTACGCCACCTTCGACGGCGCGAAGCCGAAACGCAGCGTGTGATACAGGAAGAAGTCGTGCAGCTCGTAGGGCCCGATCTGGCTTTCGGTGCTTTGCGCCGGCTCGCCGCCGGTACCGCCGGGCACCAGCTCGGGGCTGATCTCGGTGTCCAGGATGTCGTGCAGCACCCGTGCATCGGGCATCAGCTGCGCCTGCGTGCCGGCCACCCAGCGCAGCAGGTGCTGGATCAGCGTCTTGGGCACGCTGGCGTTGACGTTGTAGTGCGACATGTGGTCGCCCACGCCATAGGTGCACCAGCCCAGCGCCAGCTCGCTCAGGTCGCCGGTGCCGACCACCAGCGCGTCGTTGAAGTTGGCCAGCCGGAACAGGTGGCTGGTGCGCTCGCCGGCCTGCACGTTCTCGAAGGTGAGGTCGTAGCGCGGCTGCCCGGCGGCATAGGGGTGGCCGATGTCGCGCAGCATCTGCTCGCAGCTGGGCCGGATGTCGATCTGCCGCGCCTCGCAGCCCACCGCCGCCATCAAGCGCAGCGCCTGGTCCAGCGTGCGTGCGCCGGTGGCGAAGCCGGGCATCGTCACGCCGAGGATGTTGCGGCGTGGCAGCCCGAGCATGTCCATCGCCTGCGCGCACACCAGCAGCGCGTGGGTCGAATCCAGCCCGCCCGAGATGCCGATCACCAGCTTGGTGATGCCGCTGGCACCCAGGCGCTGCGTCAGGCCCTGCACCTGGATGCGAAAGACCTCATGGCAGCGCTCGGCCTGCGCGGCCGGCTCGGCCGGCACGTAGGGGTAGCGTTCGATCGCGCGCTGCAGCGCCACCGCGCGGCGTGGTCCGAGCGTGAAGCGCACACGACGAAATCCCGCCAGCGCGCCGGCATGGTGCGCCGCCGCCTGGCCGAAGCTGGTCTGGCACAAGCGCTCGTGCGCCAGCCGCTGCAGGTCAACATCGGCGTGCCGCAACTGCGCGTCGCGCCGGAAACGCACCGATTCGGCCAGCAGCTGACCGTTCTCGCAGATCAGCGCGTGGCCGTCCCAGGCCAGGTCGGTGGTGGATTCGCCCGGCCCGGCCGACGCATAGGCGTACGCGGCCAGACAGCGCGCCGACTGCGAGGCCACCAGCGCCTGCCGGTATGCCGCCTTGCCGGTGGCGGCGTTCGACGCCGACAGGTTCAGCAGCACGGTGGCACCGGCCAGCGCGGCGTAGCTCGACGGCGGGATCGGCGCCCACAGGTCCTCGCAGATCTCGACATGAAAGCGCAAGTCCGGCACGTCCTGCGCCTCGAACAGCAACTGCGCACCGAACGGCACGTGCTGGCCGAGCAAGAAGACCTCGTCGTGCGCGGCGCGGCCGGCGTCGCTGAACTGGCGCGGCTCGTAGAACTCGCCGCTGCCCGGCAGGTAGGTCTTGGGCACCACGCCGAGCAGCCGGCCGCGGTGCAGCGCAACCGCGCAGTTGAACAGCCCGTGCTCGACGCGCAGCGGCAGGCCCACCACCGCCACCGTGGCCAGGTCTTCGCTGGCGGCGGCGATGCGCGCCAGCCCCGCCAGGCAGGCGTCGAGCAGCGCATGCTGGTGGAACAGGTCATCGCAGGTGTAGGCCGACAGGCCCAGCTCGGAGAACACCGCCAGCGCCGCGCCGTCGTGGGCGGCTTGCTGCAGCATGCCGATGGTCTGCGCGGCATTGAACTCGGGGTCGGCGACGCGGCAGCGCGGCACCGCCACTGCCACCCGCGCAAAACCGTGGCGGTACAGGTCGTGGAAGTCGGCGTTCGGGTTCAAGGCACGCTCTCCTGGGCCGACGATTGTGGCGCGAGCACCGGCGCCACGACAGCCCAGCCGGCCTTGCGATCAGGTGCCTGCGAGTGCAGCGCCGCAAGCCGATATGGATCCCCGGGCGATCGACCAGCAGCGCGAATCAACCCACCAGCAGCACCGGGCAGCGCAGGCGCGCCAGTTGGCGCGCATCCAGCGCGCCGCGCGGCGCCACCAGCAATTCGGCGCGCGGCGCGGCCTGGTCGAGCAGCGCGCGTTGCACCGGCTCGAGCACCGCGTGCAGCGCTTGCGCCAGTTGTGCGGCCACGCGCTGCGCGCGCGCGCCGGCTTCGCCGCCGTCGCGCAGCAGCACCAGCAGCGGCGCGCGCCGCGCCTGCGGCGCTGCGGCCAGCGCCCTGAACGGTGCGCTGGCGGCCAGCAGCAGCAGATCCGACTCGGCCTGCAGTTCGGCCGCCATCTGGTCCAGGCTGCCGCGCGTCACCCGCAGCGTGCAATGCACCGCTTCGCGCAGCGCGATGCGCGCGCTCAGCTCGCGCAGCCGCGCCGCCTGCGCCTTGAAACCTTGTTCGATCTCGCCCGGTTGCAGCGTGCGCCACTGTTGCGCCTGCGGCGGCAGCACCTGCGCAAAGGGCAGCGCCGCCGCATGCAGCGCGTGCTGGCTCTCGACGTAGACCACGGCCAGCTCGCGCTGCATCAGCCGCGCCAGCGCCGCCGACAGCTCCAGCAGCGTGCGCGCGGCGGCGGCGTCGTCGAGCAGCGCCAGCACCTGCGGTGGGGTGGGCGTGGCGTTCATCGCCGGGCCCCGCGTTCGCGTGCAGCGCGTGCGCCCCGGTGCAGGCTCGGCCGTGCCGCGGCCTGGTCGCCGCGGCGCAGCGCCGCGTACTGGCGCAGCCGCAGCGCGATGCGGCCGTTGGCGGTGTCGTCGGCCGGCGTCGCCGGGTCGCCGGCCGGCAGCCCGGTGAGCAGCTCCAGCGCGTCGTCCACCGTGCGCACCGCGTGCACCTGGAAGCGCCCGTCGGCCACCGCGCGCACCACGTCGTCGCGCAGCATCAGCTGCGCGGCGTTGCTGTGCGGCAGGATCGCGCCGTGGGTGCCGTCCAGCCCGCGCGCCGCGCACAGGTCGAAGAAGCCCTCGATCTTCTCGTTGATCGCGCCCACCGCCTGCGCGTTGCCGAGCTGGTCGACCGAGCCGGTGATCGCCAGGTTCTGGCGCAGCGGCAGGCCGCCGATCGAGCTCATCAGCGCCACCAGCTCGGCCATCGACGCGCTGTCGCCCTCGACCATGCCGTAGGTCTGCTCGAACACCAGGCTGGCAACGATCGAATGGGCGCGCACCCGCGAGAAGCGCGCGGCCAGGAAAGCCGACAGGATCAGCACCCCCTTGGCGTGCACCGGCCCGGCCAGCCGCGTCTCGCGCTGGATGTCGACGACCTGGCCGTCGCCCAGGCGCGAGGTGGCGGTGATGCGCGACGGCGCGCCGAAGGTCTCGCCGCCGGCGCCGTAGGCCGCCAGACCGTTGATCTGGCCGACGCAGCTGCCGCTGGTGGCGATGCTCAGGATGTCGCGCAGCATCGCCTCGCGCAGGCGCAGGTCGACGCGCGCCGCGCGCTCGCCCCGCGCGGCGATGGCGGCGGCGATGTCGGCCTCGCCCAGCGCCGCGCGACCCGCGGCGCTGGCCAGGTGGTCGGCCTCGTACAGCAACTCGAGCAGCATGCGCAGCTCGGCGCTGATGCGCTGCGCATCGCCGCTGCGCCGCGCGCCGTGGTCGATCAGCCGCGCCAGCGCCGGCGCATCCGGCGCCAGCAGCCCGGCGGCGCGCGCCTGCGCGGGCAGCGTCGCGGCCAGCGCGCGCTGCGTGGCGTCGTCGCGCGGCAGTTCGTCGTCCATGTCGGCGATGACGCGAAACAGCTGGCCGAACTCCGGGTCACCGGCCTGCAGCATCTGGCACAGCGCGCGATCGCAGAACAGCACCACCTTCAGGTCCAGCGGGATCGGCTGCGGCTCGAGCTGCACCGTCGACACCATGCTGACCATCTCGGCCATCGACTCGATGCGGATGCGCTGCGCCAGCAGCGCACGCTTCAGCGCGCTCCAGGCGAAGGGCTGGGTCAGCAGCTTCAGTGCATCGAGCAGCAGGTAGCCGCCGTTGGCACGGTGCAGCAGACCGGCCTTGATGAAGCGAAAGTCGGTCATCAGCATGCCGAAGCGCGCCATGTGGTCGACCCGCCCGACCAGGTTCTGGTACGACGGCCAATCGGCATCGACCACCGGCAGGCCGCCGCTGCCGCCGGCGTCGACCACCAGGTTGACCTCGAACCGTGCCAGTGCATCGGCCTGCGCCGCCAGCGCGTTGGCATCGGCGTCCTCGCGCGCGCGAAAGGCGTCGGCGTCGTCGATCACCGCGGCGCGCACCGCCTCCAGGTAGGCCCGCACCTCGGGCAGGTCGGCATACAGCGCGCGGGTGTCGTCCAGCGCATGGTCCACCGCCAGCTGCGTGGTCGAGCGGTTCAGCGCGCGCGCGCGTTCGGCGTGCTCCTTGCGCAGCCGCATCGATTCGCGCAGCGCCTGCAGCAGCCGCTCCTGCAGCGGCGCCATCGCCTGCTGCAGCCGGGTGCGCTCGGCCGGCGGCAGTGCTTCGAACTCCTGCGGCGACATCACCTCGTTGTCGCCCTTGTGCGGCGCGAAGGTAAAGCCCACCGGCGTGCGCACCATCACCAGACCTTGCGCCTGCGCGTCGTTGCCCACTGCGATCAGGCCGTGCTCGATGCGTTCCTTGAACTCGCTGTTCAGCCGCTCGGCCTCGGCGGCGTACTCCTCTGACTCGAAGGCGGCCGGAATCGTGCCGCGCAGCTCTTCGACCAGCGCGCGCAGGTGTTCGCGCAGCTGTGTGCCGCGCCCGGCGGCCAGCTGCAACGCGATCGGCTGGTGCGGCGCGGCGAAGTTGTTGACGTAGACCCAGTCGCTGCGCGGCGCGCACGGCAGCGCGGCGCGCTGCTCGATGATGCGGCGCACCAGGCTGCGCTTGCCGGTGCCGGGCGCGCCGGTCACCACCAGGTGGTAGCCGGGGTGGCACATGCCGAGGCCAAACTCGATCGCGCTGCGTGCGCGTTGCTGGCCGACCAGCTCGGCGGGTGCCGCTGCCGCGGCTGCAGCCGCATCCGGCCCTGTTGCCGCGGGCAACACGCCGGCAAGCAGCGCCGGGTCGCAGCGCAGCGCGAGCTGCTGGGCGCTCAACGAGACTGCGGGCATCGGGTCGACCCTCCTGCGGTGATGCTGGCCAGACCCCGGCCTTCGGCTGGCGGCTGCTGCCTGGCGCAGGCGGCCAAGCATAGGCCAGTGCGGCGCCGCATGCAGCGCAACGCCCATGGCCTGCGAGGTCATCGACAGCCCCGGCGCAGCGGCCCGGACTGCCGCCATCTCGGCCAACACCCGCTGCGTGCGCCGCGGCCGGCACGGCCAAAGCCGCTATCGTTGCAGGCCAAGCCGCGCTGTCGCGCGGCGCGGCCTGGCCCGGCACTTGAGCCACCTTCTCCAAGTCACCGACCTGCATGTCACGCTGCGCACCGCGCGCGGTGCGGCCGCCGCGCTGCGCGAGCTGAGCTTCAGCCTGCAGCGCGGCGACACCGTCGGGCTGATCGGCGAATCGGGCTGCGGCAAGAGCCTCACGGCGCTGGCGCTGATGGGCCTGCTGCCCGAGGGCGCGCGCGTGTCCGGGTCGATCCGCTTCGGCGGCCAGGAGCTGACCACGCTGGCTGAAGACGCGATGTGCGCGCTGCGCGGCGCGCGCATCGGCATGATCTTCCAGGAGCCGATGACCGCGCTGAACCCGC
>CALBTN010000064.1 GCA_937967345.1 uncultured Rubrivivax sp.
GCGGGTTCAGCGCGGTCATCGGCTCCTGGAAGATCATGCCGATGCGCGCGCCGCGGATGCCGCGCATCTGGCGCTCGCTCTTGGCGCTGAGCTCCTCGCCGTCGAAGCGGATCGAGCCGGTGGTCTGGGCCGCGTCGACCAGCCGCAGCACCGACAGCGCGGTGATCGACTTGCCCGAGCCCGACTCGCCGACCAGCGCGAACTTCTCGCCGGCGGCGATGGTGAAGGACACGTTGTCGACGACGGTGCTGGCACCGAAGCGCACGGTCAGCTGGTCGATCTGTAGTAGCGGCGGTGCAGAGGGAGCCATGAATACATTCACCGCAGAGGAACGGAGGACGCAGAGGTTCGCAGAGTGTTGACGACGCGCTTGATGCCTTGGCGCAGCGAAGGCACGTTGAAGTTGATCAGCAGACCAGTCTTCAGGCCGGTCAGGCGCAGATAGGTCAGCAGTTGCGCGACGTGAATGTCGTCAAGCCGTGCAACAGCCTTCACCTCGACGATGACTTGGCCCTCAACCAGAAGGTCCAGCCGCAGTGGGGCGTCCAATGGCTCGCCCTTGTAGCGCAGCGGGACCGCTTGCTGCTCAGCGAACTCGATCGCGCGCAACCTCAGCTCGTACGCCAGAGCGCGCTGGTAGGCCGACTCCAACAGACCAGCGCCCAGATGCGTATGGACTTCGAACGCCGCAGCAAGGATTCTTTCCGTGAGTTCGCTCTGCGCAACCTCTGCGTCCTCCGTTCCTCTGCGGCGAAGGCTGTTGGTATTCATCAGGACTTGCGCGTATCGAACGCATCCCGCAGCGCATCGCCGATGAAGGTCAGCGCCAGCATCGCCAGCACCAGCACGACGAAGGTCGGGAAGATGATCCACCACGCGTCCAGGTTGTTCTTGCCCTGGCGCAGCAGGTCGCCCAGCGACGGCACGGTGGCCGGCACGCCCAGGCCCAGGAAGTCCAGCGAGGTCAGCGCGACGATCGCGCCGCTCATGCGAAAGGGCAGGAAGGTGATCACCGGCGTCATGCTGTTGGGCAGCACATGGCGCCAGATGATCTGGCCGTTGCTCAATCCCAAGGCGCGCGCCGCCTTGACGAACTCCAGGCTGCGGTTGCGCAGGAACTCGGCGCGCACGTAGTCGCTCAGGCCCATCCAGCCCCACAGCGACAACAGCACCAGCAGCAGCAGCAGCGAGGGCTCGAAGATCGACGCGAAGATGATCAGCAGGTACAGCTCGGGCACCGCGCCCCAGATCTCGATCAACCGCTGCAGCACAAGGTCGACGCGCCCGCCGAAGTAGCCCTGCAGCGCCCCGGCGGCGATGCCCATCGCCGTGCCCACCAGCGTCAGCGCAAAGGCGAACCAGATGCTGACGCGAAAGCCGTAGAGCAGCCGCGCCACCATGTCCTGCCCCAGGCTGTCGGTGCCCAGCCAGTGCAGCCGGCTCGGCGGCGCCGGGCTGGGCTCGACCTCGAAGGGGTTGGTGGTGCGCGCGCCGAAGCGGTTGAAGGTGAAGAAGGCCCAGTTGCCGGGCTTGGCGAACTGCGCGGCGATGAAGGGGTCGGCCCAGTCGGTGGGTGTGCCGAAGTCGCCGCCGAAGGTGGTCTCGCTCCGGTTGTTGAACAGCGGGAAGTAGATCTGGCCGTCGTACTTCGCGACCAGCGGCCGGTCGTTGCTGACCAGTTCGGCGAAGGTGGTGACGATCAACACGACGACGAAGCAGCACAGCGACACGTAGCCGATGCGGTTGCGCTTGAAGCGCGCCCAGGCGCGCTGGTTCGGCGACAAGGGCTTGGACGTTGCGGCGACTGGCTCGATGCCCGGTGACGATGGCAACACGGTGCTCATGTCGCCTTGCTCATGGCGCAATGTCGCCGCCCAGGACGCATGAAACAGCCAACAGCCTTCGCCGCAGAGGAACGGAGTACGCAGAGGTTCGCAGAGTCAATGTCTTGCGATTTCCTCTGCGCAAACTCTGCGTCCTCCTTCCCTCGGCGGTGAATGAATTGGGTTTTCATCTCTGGGCCCTCAGTTGCCCACCGCCCCGAACTGCACCCGCGGGTCCACCGCCACGTACAGCAGGTCCGACACCAGCTTGACCACCAGCCCGATCAGCGTGAACAGGTACAGCGAACCCAGCACCACCGGATAGTCGCGCCGCACCACCGACTCGAAGGACAACAGGCCCAGGCCGTCGAGCGAGAACAGCGTTTCGATCAGCACCGAGCCGGCGAAGAAGGCGCCGATGAAGGCCGCCGGAAAGCCGGTGACCAGCGGGATCAGCGCGTTGCGGAAGATGTGCTTGTACAGCACGCGCCGCTGCGTCAGCCCCTTGGCGCGCGCCACCAGCACGTACTGCTTGCGCGTCTCCTCGACGAAGGTGTTCTTGGTCAGCATCGTCGTCACGGCGAAGCTGCTGATCACCAGGCAGATCAGCGGCAGCGTCAGGTGCCAGAAGTAGTCCAGGATGCGCGCGGGCCAGCTCAGCTCCTCCCAGTTGTCGCTCGTCAATCCGCGCAGCGGGAACCACTCGAAGAAGCTGCCGCCGGCAAACAGCACGATCAGGAAGATGCCGAGCACGAAGCCGGGAATGGCGTAGCCGATCAGCACCACCAGCGAGGTCGCGACGTCGAAGCGCGAGCCTTCGCGCACCGCCTTGGCCACGCCCAGCGGCACCGAGATCAGGTAGCTGATGACGAAGGTCCACAGGCCCAGGCTGATCGACACCGGCAGCTTCTCCTTGATCAGCTGCCACACGTCCTTGTTGTGCAGAAAGCTGCGCCCCAGGTCGAAGCGCAGGAAGCTGCCGAGCATCTCGAAGTAGCGCTGGTGCGCCGGCTTGTCGAAGCCGTACAGCTTCTTCAGCTCGGCGATCTGCTTGGCGTCGCTGTCGCGCCCGGCCTTGTAGCTGCCACCCTCGCCCTGGCCGGCGCGCGCCTCGGCCATCAGTTGTTCGACCGGTCCGCCGGGAACGAACTGGATGACGACGAAGGTGATGGTCAGCGCGCCCAGCAGCGTGGGCAGCATCAGCGCCAGGCGTTTGAGGATGTAGAACAGCATGGGCGAAGCGCTGCGTCAGCTCCCGCGCTCGCGCTCGCGGCCTTCGCGCACGGCGGCAACGACCTCCTCACGGCTCAGGTGCAGTGCAACGCCCCTGACGGCCAGCGGGGAAGAAGACTGCGTGACGGGCTGAATCGTGAACGCCCGCCCGTCTCGCCGCGTCACCCGAACCGCACCCTCCTTCTGGGCGCTGTCCAGCACGGCGGCGAACTTCTGACGGGCCTCGGAGAACGTGTAGACCTTCATCGGCTAGACCTCCAGAACCTCGATGCCAAGTGTCTGGGCTGCCGCCTTCAACGGCTCGTCCAGGCTGAGCAGGGGTGTGCCGAGGTTCATGGCACACACCAGCAGGTAGGCGTCATAGGCATAGATACGGAACTGCTGGACCAGCGCCAATGACTGCTTGAGATCCACGTCAACCAACTTGATGGGGATCTGCAGATAGGCATCCACGCACGACGCAGCTTGGGCCAGGGTGATTCGCTGGCGCTTGACCATCGCGGACAGGGCGTTGCCGACCTCCCAGTGAATGGAACTCGGAGCCACCAGACCATGCCCGGTGGTCAGTTCAATGGCGCGCTTGCGGCTCGGCTCGTTGCCGACGACCGCTATGAGGACGGATGCATCGGTGGTGATCTCCATCAGTCGAATTGTACAATTGCACAATTACGTCGCAAGACCCCAGCCGCGCCAGATACCCGCTCAGCGCTTGGCCGGATCCTTGATCCACCAGGTCTCCAGCGGCCAGGCCGGAAAGCCCGCGCCGGTGTCGATGGTGAAATAGCGCGGCCGCCGTTGCGGCATGCCGAACTTGTCCCAGTACGACGCCCGCTGGTCCGAGGTGTACAGGTCGGGCACCTGCCAGTGGCTCCACATGATCACGCGGTCCAGCGCGCGTGCCGCGTCGCGCAACTCGTCCAGCGTCTTGGCCTCGGACATCGCCTGGATCAGGCGGTCGGCGGCGCGGCTCTTGACGCCGCGGAAGTTGTAGTTGCCCTTCTCGTCGGCCGCCTTCGAGCCGAAGGTGTTGAGCAGCGCGGTGGCGTCGGGCAGCGTGAAATCGCCGCCGGCAATGGCCACCATGTCGAAGTCGTATTCGTCCAGCCGGCGCCGGTACAGCGCGAAGTCGACGTTGCGCTCCTTCAGCGTGATGCCGAGCTTTTCCAGGTTGGCCTGCCAGTCGACCATGCGCCCGCCCTCGCCCGGGTTCATGAACTCGAACTCGAAGGCCTCGCCCTGGGCATTGCGCAGCTTGCCGTCGCTGGCCAGCTTCCAGCCGGCCTGCTCGAGCAGCTCGCGCGCCTTCAACAGGTTCTGGCGCAGCCGCTTCGGGTCGCGCCCGGTGCTGGGCGCACGGTACGGCGGGCCGAAGACTTCGGGCGGCAGCTCGGCGCGAAAGGGCTCGAGCAGCTTCAGCTCGGCCGGCGAGGGCAGCCCGACCGCCGCGAACTCGGAATTGTTGAACTGGCTCTGCGCACGCTTGTACTGCCCCAGCCGGTTGACGGTGTCGAAGTCGTAGCTGTAGTCCAGCGCGTTGCGCACGCGGATGTCCTGGAACAGCGGCCGGCGCAGGTTCAGGATGTAGGCCTGCAGCCCCTGGCCGATCGAGGTCTCGAACAGGCCCTTCTTGATGCGCCCGTCGTCCCACTTGATGCCCTTGTGCTGACGCACCCAGGCGCGCGCGCTGTACTCCATGTAGATGTCGAACTCACCGGCCTTGAAGGCCTCGCGCGCCACCGCCTGGTCGCCGTAGTAGCGGTAGACCACGCGCTGCCAGTTGAACATGCCGCGGCGCACGCCCAGATCGCGCGCCCAGTAATCCGGGTTGCGCTTCAGCTCGAGCCGCCGCCCCGAATCGGCCTTGGCGATGGTGTAGGGGCCGCTGGTGAGCGGGTGCTCACTGATGATTTCGTCGAAGCGTTTGGGCTGGCCGTCAGGCCCGAGCGCCCACTTGCGCGAGAACACCGCCAGGCCGCCGACGGTGAACAGCATGTCGTTGCTGCGCTCGCGCAGGTCGAAGCGCACCGTGCGCTCGTCGAGCACGACGATGCGCTCGACCCCGGCCAGCGACGCGCGCAGCCCCGGCGACGCGTACTTGCCCGACATCGACTCGAAGCTGTACTTCACGTCCGCGGCGGTCACCGCGTCGCCGTTGCTGAAACGCGCCTTCGGGTTGAGGCGAAAGCTGATCGACGACTTGTCGGGCGCCACCGCGATCGCCTCGGCCAGCAGCCCGTACATGGTCTGCAGCTCGTCACTGCCGGGCACGGTCAGCGACTCGAACATGAAGATGCCCAAGCCGGCCGGCGCGTTGCCCTTGGTGGTGAAGGGGTTGAACTTGTCGAAGCTGGAACGCCGGTCGGGGTTGCGCAGGTTGAGCGTGCCGCCGCGCGGCGCGTCGGGGTTCACGTACTCGAAGTGGGTGAAGCCGGCCGGGTGTTTGGGCTGGCCGAAGGCGGCGTGGGCGTGGGTCCAGCGTGGGGCGGCCTGGCCAGCGTCGTCCGGCGCGGCGGCCACCGCGGCGCTGCACGCCAGCAGCAGCACTGCAGCGGCACCGCGCAGCGCGGCGGCATCGAAGGACAGGCAAGCCCACATGGCGGCGATGCTACGCAATCACCACGACCGGCCCGCGTTGCTGCGGCAGCAGGTGCGACCAACCACACGCCAGCCGGCGACGCGGCAGCAGCCAGCGCGCGCCGCTCAGCGGCTCTTCTTCAATCGCGCCAGCACCAGCACCGGCAGCAGCGCCAGCATGTTGAAGCCCGGCACCACGAAGGCCAGCGCCAGCGCCACCGCAGTGCAGGCCACCATGCCCCAGGCCTGCACGCCGGCCTGCACCGCAGCCTGCGCATCGGGCCAGCGCACGAGGCCGCCGCGCCGGCGCAGCAGCACGTGGCGCAGCGCCTGCACGCAAGCCAGCACCCACAGATGCGCGGCATAGGCCGCCGCGGCCACCGCGTGATCGCCGTGCTCGCCGATCAACGCGCTGGTGAACGGCAGCAGGCTGACCAGCGCCAGGCGCAGCAGCGCCAGCCGCAACAGGCCGCGGTCGACCACCGCACAAAGCGCCAGTGCCCGCGCGTCGCCGATCCAGAACACCGCCAGCACCCAGAACGACAGCAGCCAGGTCAGGAACTTCGGCCAGATCTCGACCAGCGCCGCCCACAACTGCGCATTGCCGGGGTCGTGCGCCAGTTGCGGCAGGCGCAGCTCGAGCACCAGCAGCGTCATCGCGATCGCGTACACGCCGTCCTGCAGCGCCGCCAGGCGGTGCGTGTCGATGGCTGCGGTGGAGGACTGCATGGGGCGCGGCCGCCGGGGGCGAGGCGCGAGCGTAGCGTCTTTCAGTGGGTCGCAACGGGGTGTTCAGCCGCACTGCACCTGCGCCGCACGCTGCCGTGCCACCATGCATCCATGAACACTACTGCCCTCATCTCCACCCTCACGCAGCCGCGCGGCGTCGAGCGCATCGTCGCCGGCCAGGCCACCAGCGACGGCGCGGGCGTCAAGCTTACCCGCGTGCTCACGCACGACCTGCAGTACCGGCTCGATCCCTTCCTGATGCTCGACGCCTTCGGCAGCGACGCTGCCTCCGACTACATCGCCGGCTTTCCCGACCACCCGCACCGCGGCTTCGAAACCATCACCTACATGCTCGAAGGGCGCATGCGCCACCGCGACTCGGCCGGCAACGAAGGTCTGCTCGGCCCCGGCGGCGTGCAGTGGATGACCGCCGGGCGCGGCGTGATCCACAGCGAAATGCCCGAGCAGCAGCAAGGGCGCATGGAAGGCTTCCAGCTGTGGCTGAACCTGCCGGCCAAGGACAAGATGTGCGCGCCGTGGTACCGCGACATCCCCGCCGAGCAGATCCCGCAGGCGCGCACCGCACAAGGGGTTGACGTGCGCGTGATCGCCGGCACCAGCCACGGCGTCGCCGGTGCGATGCAGCGCGAGACGACCCAGCCGCTGTACCTGGACCTGTGGCTGCCGGCGAACGCCAGCTTCGAGCAGCCGCTGCCCGACAGCCACAACGCCTTCGTCTACGTCCACCGCGGCGCGCTGGACATCGCGGGGCAGGCGGTGGCCAGCCAGCGCATGGCGATCCTGGCCAACGCAGCGGGCAGCGACGGCGTGCGGCTGCAGGCCGGGGCCCAGGGCGCACGCGCGATCCTGGTGGCGGGCCAGCCGCTGGGCGAGCCGATCGCGCAGTACGGGCCCTTCGTCATGAACAGCCAGCAGCAGATCTTCCAGGCGGTGCAGGACTACCAGGCCGGCCGGCTGGCCTGAAGCCGATGGGCGTGCGTCAGTCGACGACGCGCACGCCCTTGCCGAACGCGACGCGGTCCTTGATCTGGGCCGCCGCCTCGGTGGGCTGTGGATAGAACCACACCGCGTCGGGGTGCAGCCCACCGTTCACGAACAGGCTGAGGTAATGCGCCTCGCCCTTCCAGCTGCAGTGGCTGCGGTGGTTGCTGAAGCTGGTGTATTCGCGCTTCAGGCTGCTGGCGGGAAAGTAGTGGTTGCCTTCGACGAGCACGGTGTCGTCGCTGTCGGCGAGCACCACGCCGTTCCAGATGGCTTTCATGGGCTGGCTCCGTCGGCCGCGATCGCGACCGTTGCGGCGCCGAGCTTAGCCGCACGGCGCGCTCGAGGCGGCGCTGCCCGGCGCCGCGGCGTGCCAGTCCAGCCACCAGCCCAGCGGCACTTCGTTGGCCACCTGCTCCGGGCTCAGGTGCTCGGTCACCTGCAGCCCGGCGTGCAACTCGTGGCTGGAGTCGAACCAGCCGCAGCCGCCCGCCGGCTCCTGCGGCGCGTCGGGCTCGGCGCACACCGCATCCACCCAGGCCGCCGCCGCATCACGCCGTGGCGGCGCCTCGCGCCGGCCACCCCACCATTGGCGAAGGTTCATTGCAGCCTCCTTGTGGTTGACCTCGACATGCCGCCATCGTCACGCGCGGCGCGTGCCGGCTCAATCACCCGGACGGCGGCACCTCGGGGGCCCCCATCGGGGGGATGCGCACGGCCTGTGCCGCGCGGTGCCCGGCCGCTGCCAAAATCGCGCCGCATCCGGCCGCGCCCGACGCGGCGGCCCACCACCGCCACACCGCACCCCCATGGCCACCAGATCAACCCCGAACAAGACGGCGTCCTCGACCTCCGGCGTCAAGACCGGCACCCAGAAGGACGCCGCCGCAGGCCGCTCGACCGCGCGCGCCGCGGTGCGGTCGCGCCCACCCAAGACCGGCAAGCCCGCCCCAGCCGAAGCCAAGCCGGCGCGCACGCCGCGATCGATGCTCGACAGCGTCAGTCAGGCGATCGAAGCCAGCGCGCTGGGCAAGGCCGGCGCAGCAGCCAGCGCCATCGCGCGCTCACGCCGCGCCAGCGCGCTGGGCCGGCGCGTGCGCAACAAGCACGTGGTCGTCACCGGCGCCAGCTCGGGCATCGGCCAGGACTGCGCGCTCAAGCTGGCCGCGGCCGGCGCCACCGTGATCCTCGCGGCGCGCACGCCGCAAAAGCTGCAGGACACGGTCGATCGCATCCGCGCCGATGGCGGCAAGGCCCACGCCTACGCCTGCGACCTGTCGGAGATGGCCGACTGCGAGCGCTTCGTCGCCGCCGTGCTGGCCGAGCACCGCCACGTCGACATCCTGATCAACAACGCCGGGCGCTCGATCCGCCGCTCGGTGCGCTCGTCGTTCGACCGCTTTCACGACTACGAGCGCACGATGCAGCTGAACTACTTCGGCGCGCTGAAGCTGATCTTCGGCTTCGCGCCGGCGATGCTCGAGCGCCAGAACGGCCACATCATCAACATCTCGTCGATCGGCGTGCTCGCCAGCCCGCCGCGTTTTTCGGCCTACGTGGCGTCGAAGGCGGCGCTGGATGCGTTCTCGCTGTGCGCCGCCAGCGAGTTTGCCGACGCCAACGTGCGCTTCACCACCATCAACATGCCGCTGGTGCGCACGCCGATGATCGCGCCGACCAAGCTGTACGACGCCTTCCCGGCGCTGACGCCCGACGAGGCGGCCGAGCTGGTGATGACGGCCGTCATCGACAAGCCCAAGCGCGTGGCCACCGGGCTGGGCCGCGCCGGCGCGGTGGCGCAGGCGATGGCACCGGGCATCAGCGAGTTCGTGCTGAACCAGGCCTTCCGGCTGTTCCCCGAGTCGGCCGCAGCGCGCGGCGCCAACGGCCCCGGCCAGGCCGACGAATCCGAGACACTGCCCACCGACCCGGTGGATCTGGCGCGCAAGCTGTTCGCGCAGGTGTTCGGCGGGGTGTACTGGTAGCGGGCGGCGCGGCTCAGCACGGCGCCAGCGCGAAGCCCTCGGCGACAGCCGCGATCGCAAGCCGCTGGTCGTAGGTGGCCAGCGTGGCCAGGTGCAAGCGCATCCAGACAGATCAACGCTCGGCCCGGCTGGCGTCCAGGTCGCGCAACACTTCCGCCATCGCCGCCACCGGCTTGCAGCGCGGCAGCGGCGCCGTCGGCGGCACTGTGGCCGGAGTCAGCAAGCCTTGGCGCAGCAGTTCGCCCAGCACGCGCTCGGCCGGCGATGCGTCGGCACGCAAATGGGGCGAGATCAACGCGGCCCCCACCTGACCCGGTCGGTGAAGTGCACGGTTTCGCCGGACGCCGCGGCGCGCACGTACGCGCTGAGCCGGTTCTTCAAGGCCTTGATGTCGACGCTGTGCATGAACTGCAATGTGGCCACTGGTGGCTACAGCGTCAACGACCGGTCATGGCCCAACGGTCGTGGCGCAGCCATCGCCGCACTCGCGATGGCAGTTGGGTCCGTCTTGGCCAGGGCGAACAGAGCCGACGCCCGCTGTGCCCGCAAGTATGAGAAGACCGAGCAGGACCAGCCAGATCAGCAGGATCACGTGTGCAAAGTCGGCGCCAGTGACTCGATAGCCAAGAAGGCGGAATCCCCCTTTGCCGGTGATACGGGGAAACTTGGCGGCCAGTGCGCTGCGGCTTTCCCACCAGCCCGAGACCTCGTCGATCTGCGTATTGGCCACCCGGATCAGCAGGTA
This sequence comes from uncultured Rubrivivax sp., assembly GCA_937967345.1. Classification (GTDB taxonomy): domain Bacteria; phylum Pseudomonadota; class Gammaproteobacteria; order Burkholderiales; family Burkholderiaceae_C; genus Rubrivivax. Next base: position 10,092 of record CALBTN010000064.1, read on the forward strand.
ACACGAGATCGACGATCCGATCCCCAGCACACACAGCAGACCGATCGCAATGGCCATGTACAGGCGCCCAGTCGGATCCATGTCCACGTTCTCTGGATCGACCAGATTTGCTGCTGTGAGGAACACGGCCGTGAGCAGGAACCCCTGCAGAGTCAGGTACCAGGTGATGCGCTCGCCGATCAACGTGTTCTCATGTTCGATCTGCGCCCGAGCCAGCTTGTACAGCTCGAGCTCACTCGTACTTTCGGTCTGCCGAGGGCCATGCAAGCTCGATCGGGCGCGCACTGCGGACACCCTCAATACACCACCACCGACCGAATCGACTCCCCGCGCTTCATCAGCTCGAAGCCCTCGTTGATGCGCGCGAGCGGCAGCTGGTGCGTGATCAGGTCGTCGATGTTGAGTCGGCCGTCCATGTACCAGTCGACGATCTTCGGCACGTCGCTGCGGCCTCTGGCGCCGCCGAAAGCCGAGCCCATCCACACCCGGCCGGTCACCAGCTGGAACGGCCTCGTCGAAACTTCCTGCCCGGCCTCGGCCACGCCGATGATCACGCTCTTGCCCCAGCCGCGGTGGCAGCACTCCAGCGCCTGGCGCATGGTGGTGGTGTTGCCGATGCACTCGAAGCTGAAGTCGGCGCCGCCGCCGGTGAGCTGCACGATGTGGTCGACCAGGTTGTCGTGGTCTTGCGGATTCACGAAGTGCGTCATGCCGAACTTGCGCGCGATCGCCTCGCGCTGCGGGTTCAGGTCGATGCCGATGATCTTGTCGGCGCCGACCATCCTCGCGCCCTGGATCACGTTCAGGCCGATGCCGCCCAGCCCGAACACGACCACGTTGG
>CALBTN010000065.1 GCA_937967345.1 uncultured Rubrivivax sp.
GCAACGATCCCTGCCCCTGCGGCAGCGGCAAGAAGTACAAGAAGTGCCACGGCGCCGGCACGGCGCCCGCGTGAGCTGCAGCGCCGGCACGGCGCCCGCGTGAGCTGCCGCGGCGGCCCGGCGCCCACGTGAGCTGCAGCGGCGGCCCGGCGCCGCGCTGCGCTAGAGTGCACGCACCATGAGCGACCCCCTCGATCTGCAAGGCCGCCACCTCGTGCTCGGCATGAGCGGCGGTATCGCCTGCTACAAGTCGGCCGAGCTGGTGCGCGAGCTGATGCGCTGCGGCGCGAGCGTGCAGGTGGTGATGAGCGATGCGGCTGCGCAGTTCATCACCCCGGTGACGATGCAGGCCTTGAGCAACCGCAACGTCTACACCAGCCAGTGGGATGTGCGCGAGCCCAACGCGATGGCGCACATCAACCTCACGCGCGAGGCCGACGCGGTGCTGGTGGCGCCGGCCAGTGCCGACTTGATGGCCAAGCTCGCGCAGGGGCGCGCCGACGATCTGCTGAGCCTGCTGTGCCTGGCGCGGCCGAGCGAACGCTGCCCGCTGCTGCTGGCCCCGGCGATGAACCGCGAGATGTGGGCGCACCCGGCGACGCGGCGCAACGTCGCGCAACTGCGTGCCGACGGCTGCAGCATCCTCGGACCGGCCGCCGGCGACCAGGCCTGCGGCGAGATCGGCGACGGGCGCATGCTCGAAGCGCTCGAGCTGTGCGACGAGATGGTGGCCTTCTTCCAGCCCAAGCTGCTGGCGGACAAACGCGTGCTGATCACTGCCGGCCCCACCTTCGAGGCCATCGACCCGGTGCGCGGCATCACCAACCTGTCCAGCGGCAAGATGGGTTTCGCCATCGCGCGTGCCGCGCAGGAGGCCGGCGCGATCGTCACGCTGGTCGCCGGCCCGGTGAGCCTGGCCACGCCGCGCCACGTGGCGCGGATCGACGTGAGCAGCGCGCAGCAGATGCACGACGCGGTGCTGCCGCTGGCGCCGCGGCACGACGTGTTCGTCGCCACTGCGGCAGTGGCCGATTGGCGACCGGCCGAATGCGGCGCGCAGAAGATCAAGAAAGACGGGTCGGGCCGCGTGCCGACGATTGCGATGACCGAGAACCCCGACATCCTGGCCGCGGTGGCGCGCCTGCCCGAGCGGCCTTACTGCGTGGGCTTTGCCGCCGAGAGCCACGACCTGGCCAAGCACGCGCGCGAGAAGCGGCTGCGCAAGAACATCCCGCTGATCGTCGGCAACCTCGGTCCGGCGACCTTCGGCCGCGACGACAACGCGCTGCTGCTGGTCGACGAACGCGGCGAGCGCGAGCTGCCGCACGCCGGCAAGCTGACGCTGGCGCGCGCGCTGGTGGCCGAGATCGCGGCGCGGCTGAAGAAACAATGACCACGATTGAACTGAAGCTGCTGGATGCGCGCATGGCCGAGTACCTGCCGGCGTACGCGACGCCGGGTAGCGCCGGCCTGGACCTGCGCGCCTGCCTCGACGCGCCGCTGCAATTGCCCCCCGGCGGTGCGGCGCTGATCCCCACGGGTCTGGCGATCCACATCGGCGACCCGGGGCTGGCGGCGATGATCCTGCCGCGCTCGGGCCTGGGGCACAAGCACGGCATCGTGCTCGGCAACCTGGTCGGGCTGATTGACAGCGATTACCAGGGCCCGCTGATGGTCAGTTGCTGGAACCGCGGCAGCGAGCCCTTCAGCGTGCAGCCGCTGGAGCGCATCGCGCAGATGGTGATCGTGCCGGTGGTGCAGGCGGCGTTCAGGCGCGTCGACGAGTTCGAGGCCTCGGCGCGCGGCGACGGCGGGTTCGGATCGACCGGGAAGGCCTAGCTCAGAGTCTGTGTCTCAGTGCATCGCCGTGCCCGGCGGCGCGGTGTTCAGCACCGTGACGCCGGCCGCACCCAATGTGCCGGCGGCGACCTCGTCTTCGCTGGCTTCGCGCACGTCGCGCACCTGCAACTGCAGCCGCAGCGCGATGCCGGCCAGCGGATGGTTGCCGTCGAGCACCACGTGCGACGGGTAGACCTCGGTCACGGTGTAGATCGCGTCGGCCGGCATGTCGGGCGTCTTGCTGCCAGCGGGCAGGCCCTCGAACTGCATGCCGGGCTCGAGCTGCTCGGGAAAGAGCTCGCGCGCCTCGAAGCACACCAGATCGCTGCGGTAGTCGCCGAAAGCATGTTCGGGCTCGAGGTGCAGCTGCGCCTCGAATCCGGTCTCCTGGCCGAGCAGAGCTTGCTCGATCTTGGGCAGCAAGTCGTCGCCGCCGTAGAAGAACTCCAACGGATCGGCCAGGGTGTCGATCTGGGCGCCCTGGGCATCGCTCAGGGTCCAGGTCAGGCTCACGACGCAGGGCTGGGCAATCTTCATCGTTCGATGATCGCACAGCGCAGCGTGCGCCCGCGACGACGCCGGCCTCGGCATGCCGGCGCGGGCCGACAATGGCCCGATGGAACCGCACCTTTCGCTGGCGTTGCTCGGCGGCCTGTCGCCGGCGTTGTTCATGCGCCGCCACTGGCAGAACAAGCCCTTGCTGGTGCGCCAGGCGCTGCCCGCGGTGGCACCGCCGCTGACGCGCACGCAGCTGTTCGATCTGGCCGCCAGCGACGGCGTCGAGTCGCGCCTGGTGCGCCGCGTGGGTGAGGGCTGGTCGCTGCGCCGCGGCCCGCTGCCGCGGCGTGCGCTGCCGGCGCTGTCGCACCCGGGCTGGACCGTGCTGGTGCAAGGGCTGGACCTGCATGTGCCGGCTGCGCATGAACTGCTGCGGCGCTTTCGCTTCGTGCCCGATGCGCGGCTGGACGACCTGATGCTGTCGTATGCCAGCGACGGCGGCGGTGTCGGCCCGCACCTGGACTCCTACGACGTGTTCCTGATCCAGGTGCTTGGCCAGCGGCGCTGGCGCATCGGCCGCGCGCGCGACCGGTCGCTGATCGATGGCCTGCCGCTGAAGATCCTGCGCCATTTCGAGCCCGAGCACGACTGGCTGCTGCAGCCCGGCGACATGCTGTACCTGCCGCCGCACTGGGCGCACGATGGCATCGCGGTGGGTGAATGCATGACTGCGTCAGTCGGGTTTCGCGCGCCGGGGCCGGCGGAGCTGGCGCGCGAACTGCTGGTGCGGCTGGCCGACGCGGTCGAACCTGCGGCCAGCGAAGGTCTGTACGGCGACGCCGCGCAGCCGGCGACCACGACACCGGCCGCGATCCCGCCGGCGCTGCACGACTTCGCCGCCGCCGCATTGCACAAGGCCTTGCGCGATCCGCAGGCGCTGGCGCGCGCGTTGGGCGAGTGGCTGAGCGAGCCCAAGGCGCAGGTCTGGTTCGACCCTGGGGCGGGTCACCTCGACCCGTGGCTCGGGGTGGTGCTCGACCGGCGCACGCGCATGCTCTACGACGCGCGCCATGTCTACCTCAACGGTGAAGCTTTTCGCGCCAGCGGCGGGGACGCGCGGCTGCTGCGCCGCCTGGCCGATGAGCGGCGGCTGGCTGCCGGCGATCTGCAGCGTCTGAGCGCACAGGCGCGTGCGCTGATCGCAGACTGGGCCCGCGCCGGCTGGCTGCACCGCGACGAGGGCCATGACGCCTGAGAGTCTGTGAAGCAGTCCGCCGCATCCGCTCGAGCGCCCGCAATGGCGCCGCTCGTTGTTGCAAATGCTCGCCGTAGCCCGGGCTACGGCTGTGCTTTGCGCCTAGATCGACGCCATTTCGGACACCCGCTCGGGCGCGCCGGAATACTCCACAGACTCTGAGCATGGCCGTGCCGCTGCAGCCGCCTTGGCGCGCATCGCCACCGCATGATCGGCTTGCGGATTCATTGCAAGCGACGCGCATTTGCAACACTCGGCGCCCGCGCGCCGGGCCGGGCTGGCGTCACATAGGGAAATCCACTACCCGAACCCTATAATTGGCTTGCGGGCCCCCGGCGTCCGCCGGCTTGAGTCCTTGGCCGTCCTGCTGCAGTTCTGGCGGCGGGGCCGCAGGGGTCCTTCGCTTTGAGTCACACCGTCAACAACCCGAGGAACGTCAATGAACAAGTCACTGATCCTGGCCTCCATGGCCGCCGCCATCGCGCTGGCCGCTTGCGGCAAGAAGGAAGAGGCTCCGGCCGCTCCGCCCGCTGCCACCGAATCCGCTGCCCCGGCCGCTGAGGCTGCAGCGTCGGCTGTCGAAGCGGTTGCCGCGCCCGCGGCTTCCGCCGTGGCCGGTGCCGCTGATGCCGCCGCCTCGGCCGCGGTCGACGCTGCTGCCGCCACCGGCGCTGCGGTCGATTCGGCCAAGGACGCTGCTGGCAAGGCGGTCGACGCCGCCGCCGACGCGGCCAAGGACGCCGCCGGCAAGGCAGTGGACGCCGCTGCCGACGCCGTCAAGAAGTGATTGCCGCCACGCGCTGCTGAAAAAGCCGCCCTCGGGCGGCTTTTCTGTGCCCGTTGCGGGCGTGGCAGCAGCCGCGCCTGGGGCGGGCGGCGACCGCGCCTTACTTCAGGTCTTCGGCCAGCACCGCCACGATGCGCTGACCGTCTTCGTTGGCGACCGGCTGGCCCTGCGTGTCCAGCACCGACACCAAGGTCTTGGCGCCGTCGCTGCGCAACGCCACTTGGTACCGGACAGCCGCCGCGCTGGTATCGGTGGTGGCACCGAACAGCTTGGCAAAGAAGCCGGGGGACTTTTCCTGCCCGGCGGTGTTCGGGTCGACGTAGCGCACGAAGTACAGCCCCGCGGCGCGGTCGCGGTCTTCGACGCTGAAGCCCGAGCGGTCGAGCGCGATACCCACGCGGCGCCAGGCGCGGTCCAGGCCGTCATCGAGTTCCAGCGTGGCCGGCTTGCCGGCCACCACCCGGGCGCGCGGCAACGCCGGCGTCGCCGGCGCCGCCTGCACCGGGCTGGCGACCGCCTCGCGTGCCGCCGCTTCGTTGGCGCCGAGCTTGACCAGCAGCCGCGACAGCATCTCGTTTTCGAGTTCGGGCTCGCTGGGCCGCGGCTCCCACTTGGTGAACTCCTTTTGCGCGTTGGTGTAGACCTCGATCATGCCGCGGTGGGTGATGATGATCTCGCTGCCGCCGCCGGCGGTGCGCTCGATGCGGGTGCGGTACTGGTCGAGCTCGCCGGTGGAATACAAGGTGTCGAGCACCGAGCCGAGCGATTTGCGGATCACGTCCTGCGGCAGCTTGGCGCGGTTTTCCGCCCAGTCGGTTTCCATCACGCCGGCGCCGGCGTCGTTCTTGGCCAGCGTGAAACCCATGTCGCGCCAGAAGCTGGTCAACTGGTCTGGATGCGGAACTCGCCGATCGCGGTGGGGGCCACCGCCGGCGCGCTGGTGCGGATGCTGCTGGCGCCACCAGTCCCGGCGGTGCTGGCGCTGATGGTGCCGCGCTGCTGCTGGTAGCGGCCCTCGCGCGACAGCTGCTGCAGGTCGGGCGGCACTTCCAGCGGGTTCATCTTCGTGGTCGCGGTGCGGTAGTCGACGCGCTCACTGGTGAACAGCGGCGACGAGCAACCGCCCAGCGCCATGGCCAGCGCCAGCGTGCCCAAGGCGGCAAGGGGCTTGTCACCAACAGAAGAATTCACATCAAGTCTCCGGCATGCCGCAAGCGGCATGCGTTACGGCAATCAGCTTCAACAGAGGCGAGGCACTCAGCGCAGGCCGCTGTCGCGCAGCGCCTGTGCGACCTTGGCCTGCCCGGCCGGCGTCAGCGGCACGATCGGCAAGCGCGCGGCCGCGCCGCACAGCCCGAGCTGCGCCATCGCCCACTTGGTGGGTGTCGGGCTGGACTCGCAGAACAGCTCGCGGTGCAGCGGCAACAGCTGCAGATGGATCTCGGCGGCGCGGCGCACCTGGCCTTCGAGTGCCGCCACGCACAACTCGTGCATCAGGCGCGGCGCCAGGTTGGCGGTGACGCTGACGTTGCCCTGGCCGCCCAGCAGCATCAGCGCCACCGCGGTGGCGTCGTCGCCGGAGTACAGCGAAAAGCCCTTGGGCAGTTGCTTGATCAGCCAGGCGGCGCGTTCGATGTCGCCGGTGGCGTCCTTCAGGCCGACCACGCCGTCGACCTCGGCCAGGCGCAGCACCGTGTCGTTGCTCAGGTCGGCCACGGTGCGCCCGGGCACGTTGTACAGCACCATCGGCAGATCGACCGCCTCGGCGATGGCGCGAAAGTGCTGGTAGATGCCTTCCTGCGACGGCTTGTTGTAGTACGGCACCACCGACAGATGGCAGTCGGCGCCGACCTGCTTGGCATAGCGTGTCAGCTCGATCGCTTCGCTGGTGGCGTTGGCGCCGGTGCCGGCCATGACCGGCACGCGCCCCGCCGCCTGCTCGACCGCGACGCGGATGATCTCGCAATTCTCTTCCATCGACACCGTCGGCGATTCGCCGGTGGTGCCGACCACGCCGATGCAGTCGGTGCCCTCGGCGATGTGCCAGTCGACCAAGCGGCGCAGCGCCGGGTAGTCCACGGCGCCGTCCTCGTGCATCGGGGTGATCAGGGCGACGATGCTGCCAACGATGGGGTTCATGCCAGTTCCTTGCAATCGGCCGATTTTACGCACCGGCGCTTGGCCCGCCGGCGAGCGGGTAACGCGGGTGGTCGCCGCTGGCGCCGGCTTCGGCGACCGCGGCGATGCGCTGCACGAAGCGCGGCGGTGTGTCGGCAAAGCCGTCTTCGTAGGCGACGATGCGCAGCCCGCGTGCCACCTCCAGCAGCTCGCCGTGGCGCAGCAGGAAGTCCGCACGCGCCGGCCGGCCGACGGTCTGGTTGCCGTCGGCGAAGGTTTCGTAGATCAGCACGCCGCCGTCGGCCAATGCCGCCAGCAGCTGCGGCCACAGCGGCCGCCACAGGTAGTTGGTGACGACGATCGCGTCGAAACGCTGGTTCGCCAACGGCCAGGGCGCGCCTTCCAGGTCGGCCAGCTGCACCCGCGCGACCGCCCGCAGCGCGTGCAGGGCGGCCTCATCGCGATCCACTGCGGTGACCGCGAAGCCCGCGGCGGCAAGCCAGCGGGTGTGGCGGCCGCTGCCGCAGGCCAGGTCGAGCACATCGCCCGCCGGGCGGATCAGCGCAGCCCAGCGCCGTACCCACGGCGAGGGCGCGGCCAGCCCGGCATGCACAGCGTCAGAAGCAGGCCCAGACACGGTTGGCCAGGTCCACCGCCAGATGCGGGTTCAGGTAGGCGGCAAACACCGCGGCCAGCACGGCTGCGGCGAGCAGCGCGGCGCCCACTCGCAAGGCGCGCCGCTTCATGCCGCTTGCGGCGCCGGCCGCTGGATCGGCGCGTCGCGTATCGGCCAGTTGATCAGCGCGGCCGCGAGGCCCAGCGCCACCGAAATCCACCACACGACGTCGTAGCTGCCGCTGGTCTCGTAGAGCCTGCCGCCGAGCCAGGCGCCGAGGAACGAGCCCACCTGGTGGTTCAGGAACACGATGCCGCCGAGCATCGACATGTACTGCGCACCGAAGATCTGTGCCACCACCGCGTTGGTCGGCGGCACGGTGGACAGCCACAGCAACCCCATCGCCGCGGCGAACAGGTACACGCTCCACGGCGTGACGGGTGCGCTGATGAAAGTGAC
>CALBTN010000066.1 GCA_937967345.1 uncultured Rubrivivax sp.
CGGCCAGCAGTTCGAACACGCCGATCAGCATGCCGTTGTAGCGCAGCAGGTTCTCTTCGGCGATCTTGCGGCGCAGCGGCACGATCTCGTCGCGTTGGTGGCGCGCGATGTCGTATGCCGAGCGGTAGCCGAGGTAGGCCTCGCGCACTTCGGAGCGCGCGTCGATCGCGGTCTGCGCGGCGCGGTCGACCGCCTGCAGGTAGATGGCTTCGGCCTTGGCGACGCGCGCATCGCCCCAGTCGAACAGCGGCAACTCGAAGGCAATTTCGTAGCCGCGCTGCGACGGCGCGTCGTCGAAGGTGTTGTAGATCGCGCCGGCTTCCAGCACGTTGATGAAGCGGGTGGTGCGCGTCAGGCCCAGGTTCTTCGCCGTCTGCTCGGCTGCGAGCTTGGCGCCGCGCACGTCCAGGCGCTGTTCGAGCGCGAGCCGCTCGAGGTCGGGCAGATCGACCGTGGCCTTCGGCAGGTCGGGCAGCCGCTCGGGCAGGCTGAACTGCGTCTGCGCGCCCCACAGGCCGAGCAGCCGCGTCAGCCGCTCTCGCGTTGCGTGTTGCGCCTGCTGCGCACGCGCCAGGTTCAGCGCCGCGTCGGCGTAGAAGCCCTGTTCGCGCGCGCGCTGCAGCTTGTTGAAGTTGCCCACCTGTTCCATGCGCCGCGCCAGCTCGGCGCCGGCTTCGGCGGCCTGCATGACCTGGCGCGTGTAGCGCACAGTCTCCTCGGCCGCCACCGCGTTGAAGTAGGCCTTGCGCGTCTCGGCCGCGAGCGTGAGCATCTGCAGCGACACGCGCAGTTGCGTGTGCGCGAAGCGGCGTGATTCCACTTCAGCGACCAGCGGCATCGCGACCAGGCGCGCCAGGTTGACGGCCAGCAGCCACTCGATCTCGACCTCGCCGCCTTGGGTCTTGCGCGCGAAGCCGACGCCGGGATTCGGCAGCCGCCCGGCTTGCACCAGATCGGCCTCGGCGATGCCGAGTTCGTGGTAGTCGGCCTGCAAGCCGCGGTTGTTGAGCAGTGCGATCTGCACCGCGTCGTCGACGCTCAGTGGCCCGCCAAGCAGCTCGCGCAGCCGCTGCTCGATCGCGTCGCGGTCGGCATCGGTGCGTGCCCAGCGCAGCTCCTTGCCCAGGCGCACTTGCGCGGTCTGCGCCACCGGGGCGAAGCCGCCATCGGTGCTGAGGCTGGTGCAGCCGCCGAGCACGGCGGTGGCCGTCAGCGCAGCCGCCACGCGACGGCGCGGGCCGTGTGCGGCCCCGGCGTGCGCCGCAGCGCTTGCGGCGGCATGGATCGACAAGCTGATCGGGGGGGTCATCGCGCGCTTCATCGTGTGCTTCATCGCGTGCTTCATCGCGTGCTTCATCGCGTGGAGGGGCCGCCGTGGCCGGGCGGCATGTGACCGGGTTGCCGGCTGGGCTTGGCGGGGTGGCCGGCCGCGGGCGTGTCGGCCGAGCTTTGATCTGCTTCGCCGGCACCGCTTTCATGCGCCTGTCGCGTGTAGGTGCGCCAGCCGCCGATGCGCGCGACCGAGTCGTTGGCCTCGCGCCAGGGCAGCGGCTTGTCCTCACCGATGCCGCGGTAGCGCGCGAAGGCCGAGCTGAAGGTCAGCGCAGGCACGCTGGCGTTGGGGTCGAGCGGGTCGGGCCGCGCCGCCACCGTCGCGCCGGCGCTGCTGGCCGAATCTTGGGCCGGCGCGGCCAGGGCAAGACTGCAAAGCGCGGCCCGAACCAGCCAGCGCAGTTGAATGTCGGACATGGTGTCCTCGCGTCAGAGTCCATGGGCGCTCCCGCCGCTGCGGGTGCAGCGCGGAAGCGGACATCGGCTAGGAGCGTGGGGCTCGAGGCGGGCGCTCGGGGCCGCCAAGCACAAGCGCTCGGACGGCGCTCGCCGGCACGGCGAACTCCGCGGCCGCGGCGTCGAACGCCGGCAGGCTTGGTGGTGCACCGGTGATCGCCGCGGCCGGGCAGCATGAGGCACCCGCACTGCACTGGCCCGGGTCGGCCTGCACGAGCGCGCCGGTCCCCGCGTCGGCGTCCGTCGCGCCGGCCGCGAGGGGATCGTGTGCGCCGCCTCGTTGGTGACAATGCATCGCGCTGGGTGCGTGGGCTGCGGTGACTGCGATCGTGCGATCGTGGTGAGCCGGTGGGCACCCGTCGGTGCGCGCGGCAAGAGCGCCTTGCACCGGCAGCGCGAGCACCAGCAGCCACAGCAACAGCGCACGAATCATGGCCTGTCGACAAGCCGGCATGACCGCAGTACAGCGCACGCCGTGACTGTTGGGTCGAGCATGGGGCCGCGCACCTACGCCGCCGCGCGGCGGCGCACCAAGGTGCTGCCGCGCCGCCGCCGTGCCGCTTGCGGCCGCTTCGGCGCGGCGTCGGCCAGCACGTCCAGGATCGGGCATTGCGGTCGCTCGTCGCCGTGGCAGGAATGGACCAGCTGCTCGAGCGTGCCCTTCATCGCCAGCAGCTCGCGCACCTTGTCGTCGAGCGCGCGGATGTGCTGTTCGGCCAGCGCCTTGACCAGCCGGCTCGGCCGGCGGCGGTTGCGCCACAGGTTCAGCAGCTCGGCGATCTCGTGGATCGAAAAACCCAGGTCGCGCGCCTGGCGAATGAAGCGCAGCTCGTGGATCTCGCTGTCGCTGAACTGCCGGTAGCCCGAGTCAGTGCGCCGGGCCGCCGGCAGCAGGCCCACGCTTTCGTAATGCCGGATCATCTTGGCCGATACCCCGGTGGCGGCGGCAGCCTGGCCGATGTTGATCGCTTCCATGGGCCGCATGCTAAACCCTGCCATCGTCGGAATGTCAAGTGCGAACTCGCAACCCTGTGGCACGAACGAGCGCATGCGGCACGGCGGGCCGAACGCGCAAAGGCTGGTTCAGCCGTCCTCGGTGTCCTCGTACAGCATGTACGGGCCGGTGCCGCAGTGCTCGGCCTTGGACGCGGCAACGAAGCCGCCGCTGCGCACGTCGAAGACGTGCACCTCGCCGTCCTCGATCACGTAGTGCCAGCCGTGCAGCGTCAGCTGGCCGGCTTCGACCCGCTGGCGCACCATCGGGTAGCCCATCAGCCGCTCGAGCTGCAGCACCACGGCGCGCTGCTCGGTGCGGCGCAGCGCCTCGGGGGACAGGCGCACCGGCAGCACGGCCTCGCGTCCCAGCTCCAGCCACGCGCTCAGGTTCGGCGCCTGCGCCGGCACGCCTTCGTAGAGCGCGCGGATGCCGCCGCAGTGGCTGTGGCCGCAGACGACGATGCGCGCGACCTTCAGGTTCAGCACGGCAAACTCGATGGCGGCCGCCGTGCCGTGGAAGCCGGCGGACATGTCCCAAGGCGGCACGAAGGCGCCGACGTTGCGCACCAGGAACAGGTCGCCCGGCCCGGTGCCGGTCAGCAGGTAGGGCACCAGACG
>CALBTN010000067.1 GCA_937967345.1 uncultured Rubrivivax sp.
TTCTGCCTGTCTCGTGGGCTCGGAGATGTGTATAAGAGACAGCTGTACATCGAGCGCGCGTGCAGCAACCTCGAGGTCTGGCTCAACGGCCAGCTGGTGCACAGCGGCGGGCGCATGAGCGAGCCGGTCGCGCGCAACTGCAACCGGCCGCAACTGGCGGTGCTGCCGGCCGGCGTGCTCGACCCTGCGGCCAACACGCTGGAGCTGAAGGTCGCCGGCCTGGCGCTGCCGCAGGTGGCGTCGCGGCAGCGCGCCGGCGGCCTGTCGGCACTGCAGATCGGCCCGCAGCCGCTGCTGGCCGCCGAGCACGCGCGGCGCACGGCGCTGCAGGTCTGGCTGCCGCAGGCCGCGAACGCCGCGCTGCTGCTGATCGGCGGCTACCTGCTGGTGCTGGGCCTGGTCCACCGCCGCGACGGCCAGCTCGCCCGCTTCGGCGCAGTGTCGGTGGTCTGGGTCGCGCTCGCTGCGCTGTCCGGGCTGCGCGCCCTGCCATTGGACAACGGCAGCGCCGAATGGCTGTGGGCGGCGCTGCTGCCGCTGCTGGCGTGGGCCGGCGTGCAGTTCGCGCTGCGCCATGCGCGGCTGCAGTCTGGCTGGGTCGACCGCGCACTGCCGCTGCAGTGCGTGCTGGTGCCGGCCAGCCTGTGGCTGGCCGCACCACAGCAGCTGTACCTTGCCGCCAGCGTGTGGCTGCTGCTGCTGGCGCTGCAGTTGCTGGCGGCCGTGCTGCTGTGCGTGGGTGCGTTGCAGCGCAGCCGGGCGCGCCCGGCGTGGCCGATCGTGCTGGCCGCGGCCCTGGTGGCGCTGGCACTGGCGCTGGAGTACGCGCCCCCGGCCCGCGGTGCGCTGGGGCTGCTGCAGCCGATCGTGCAGATCGTCACGCCGCTGGTGCTGGCGCTGCTGGGGCTGCGGCTGCTGCAACGCCAGCCGCAGGATCACACGCAAGCCCGCGCCCACGCACCCCAGGCGGCCGAGCCCGACCCTGGCCAGCTGCAGCTGGAAGCACGAATCCACGAAGCCACCGCCGAGATCGAGCGCAATTTCGCCCAGCTGGCCGAGCTGCGCGTGGAGAAGGTCACCGAGAGCGAGCGCAAGCGCATCGCCGCCGACCTGCACGACGACCTGGGCGCCAAGCTGCTGACCATCGTGCACACCAGCGACTCCGAGCGCATCAGCACGCTGGCGCGCGAGGCGCTGGAGGAGATGCGCCTGTCGGTGCGCGGCCTGACCGGCAAGCCGGTGCAACTGCACGATGCACTGGGCGACTGGCGCGCCGAAGTGGTGTCGCGCCTGGGCCAGGCCGGCATCGAAGCCGACTGGACCGCCCCGGCCGAGGAGCTGAGCTACACGCTGTCGGCACGCGCCTACGTGCAGACCACGCGCATCCTGCGCGAGGCGGTCAGCAACGTCATCAAGCACAGCGGTGCCACGCGCTGCGCGGTGCGCTGCGCGCTGGCCGACGGCGACGTGCAGATCGTGGTGCGCGACAACGGCAACGGCATCCCGATGGAGCTGGACGGCCGGCTCGACCGCGGCCACGGCATGGCCAGCATGAAGCACCGCGCCAAGCAGCTGCAGGGCCAGTGCCTGGTCGAGTCGGGCCCGGGCTACGGCACCGTGATCCGCCTCACGCTTCCGCTGGATCGCGCCACCGAGTCGGCCTGAGGCGCTGCTAGCATGATTTGCACGAGCTTGCAACGCCGCGTCGGCCATGATGAACATCCTGCTGCTGGAAGACCTGCCCGAGATCCGCGCCTGGCTCAGCAGCCTGGTGCTGCAGGTGTTTGCCGGCGCGCAGATCGCCGAGGCCGCGCGCGTGCACGATGCGATCGGCCTGGTGTCGGCGATCAAGTTCGACCTGGCGCTGGTCGACCTGGGGTTGCCTGACGGCTCGGGCGTCGACGTGGTCGCCGCGCTGCGCGAGCATCAGCCTGAAACCCAGAGCGTGGTCGTGACCATCCACGACGGCGACGAGCATCTGTTCCCGGCGCTGCAGGCCGGCGCCTTCGGCTACATCCTGAAAGAGCAGCCGCGCGAGCTGATCATCGAGCAGCTGCAGCGCATCAGCTCGGGCGAGCCGCCGCTGTCGCCGTCGATCGCGCGGCGCGTGATGGCCTACTTCACCGCCATGTCCAAACCGCAGCCGGCCTCGGCGGTGACGGTGCCGATCGTGTCGCTGACCGACCGCGAGACCGAGGTGCTGCTGCGCGTGGCCAAGGGCTACACGCTGCCCGAGATCGCGGTGCAGCTGGGCTTGTCGCGCCACACCATCGCCGACTACGTCAAGCAGATCTACCGCAAGCTCAACGTCAGTTCACGCGCCGAAGCCGCGCTCGAGGCGCAGCGCATGGGGCTGTTCGGCAGGTAGCCGCTGCGCCGCGGCCGACCACGCAGGTGCTGCGTTGCGGCGCAGGCTCCTGTGGCGTCAGCGCTGTGAAGGCGGCGTCAGCCGCTGGGCCGTCGCCATAATCGCCGCATGATCGGACGCCTCACGGGCCTCATCGCCGGCAAGTCGCCGCCGCAAGTGCTGGTCGACGTCGGCGGCGTCGGCTACGAAGTCGACGTGCCGATGAGCACCTTTTGCAACCTGCCCGAACTCGGCGCACGCACCACCTTGCTCACCCAGTTCGTGGTGCGCGAAGACGCGCAGGTGCTGTTCGGCTTTCTCACCAGCGACGAGCGCGAGGCCTTCCGCCACCTGGTGAAGATCAGCGGCGTCGGCCCGCGCACCGCGCTGGCGATCCTGTCGGGGCTGAGCGTGGCCGAGCTGGCCGGCGCGGTGTCGCGCCAAGAGGCCGCCCGGCTGGTCAAGGTACCGGGCATCGGCAAGAAGACCGCCGAGCGGCTGCTGCTCGAGCTGAAGGGCAAGCTCGGCGCCGATGCCGCGCCCGCCAGCGTGCCGGCCCCCAGCGAAGCCCAGGCCGACATCGTGCAAGCACTTATGGAGCTGGGCTACAGCGAGCGCGAGGCCGGCGCGGCCTTGAAGACCATGCCCGCCGACGTCGACGTCAGCAGCGGCATCAAGCTGGCGCTGAAGGCACTGAACCGCTAGAGCCCGCCGCGGCGTGACGCCCGCCGAAGCGCGGCTGCGTCGCGGCGCACCGGCGTTCAGCGCTGCGCTCGACGCGTTTCGCTCAGTGCTTCGAATGGTCCTGCGCGGGCGCCTTCGCCGCGGCCTTCACCGTGGCCTTGACCTCGACCGTCTCGCGCTTGCCGTCGGCGCCTTCGACCACCAGCGTCACCGGCACCGAGTCGCCGGCCTTCAGCTCCTGCTTCAGCTCCATCAGCATCACGTGGTAGCCGCCGGGCTTGAGCTCCACCACCTTGCCCGCGGGCAGATCGACGGCCGGCACCGCGCGCATCTTCATCACGTTGCCGTCCATCGCCATCTCGTGGATCTCCACCACGCCGGCCAGCGGCGAGGCGGCCGACACCAGCTTGCCGCCGCCGGCTGAAACGATCTGCGCGTACATGCCGCTGGTCTTCTGGTTGGCTACCGTGCCGCGCACCCAGGCGTCCTTGACGCTGGTTTGCGCGTGCGCGCCAAAGGCCAGCAGCAGCGCGGCCAGCACAGCGGTTCGTTGCATCGTCATCTTTCCTCCCTGAGCTTGAATGCGCGCGCAGTGTAGCCAGCGCCGCCGCCCGGACCCGTGCCCAGGCCCGGGCCGATAATCCGCCATGGCCTTGCACACCGACAACTTCGAGCCGGCGCGCCGCGTGCTCAGCCCCGCGGCCGCGTCGCCCAACGAAGAGGCGCTGGAACGTGCGTTGCGCCCGAAGGGGCTGGCCGACTACGTGGGGCAGGCCAAGGCACGCGAGCAGTTGGAGATCTTCATCGGCGCCGCGCGCAAGCGCGCCGAGGCGCTGGACCACGTGCTGCTGTTCGGCCCGCCGGGGCTGGGCAAG
>CALBTN010000068.1 GCA_937967345.1 uncultured Rubrivivax sp.
CGGCATCTCGATCAAGCCGGCGCCCGAGATGGACGAGATGAAGTTCGACATGGGCGGCGCCGCCAGCGTGCTCGGCACCTTCCGCGCGGTGGCGCAACTGCGGCCGAAGATCAACCTGGTCGGACTGATTCCGGCGTGCGAGAACATGCCCAGTGGCAGCGCGACCAAGCCCGGCGACGTCGTCACCAGCCTATCGGGGCAGACGGTGGAGGTGCTCAACACCGATGCCGAAGGCCGGCTGATCTTGTGCGACGCGCTGACCTACGCCGAACGCTTCAAGCCGGCGGCGGTGGTCGACATCGCGACGTTGACCGGCGCCTGCGTCATCGCCCTCGGCCACCACCGCAGCGGCATGTTCAGCCGCGACGACGCGCTGGCCGACGAGTTGCAGCGCGCCGGCCAGCAAGCACTCGACCCGTGCTGGCGCATGCCGCTGGACGACGAGTACGACGAGGCGCTGAAGAGCAACTTCGCCGACATCGCCAACGTCGGCGGACGCGCCGGCGGCGCGATCACCGCGGCGATGTTCCTCAAGCGCTTCACCGCCAAGTACCCGTGGGCGCACCTGGACATCGCCGGCAGTGCGTGGAAGTCCGGCACCGCCAAGGGCGCCACCGGCCGGCCGGTGGCGCTGCTGACGCAGTTCGTGCTCGGCCGCGCCGGCTGACAGCCCGCCGATGCCGCAGGTGGAGTTCCACAGCGGCGTGGCCGCGCCGGTGCACTTCGCATGCCGGCTGCTGCGCAAGGCCTGCAGGCAGCACGTGGCGGTGCTGGTGACGGCGCCGCCCGATACGCTCGAGCAACTCGACCGCGAGTTGTGGACCTTCGAGCCGCTGGCCTTCGTGCCGCACCGGCGCTTGCGCGATCCGTGCAGCATCGATGCCGCGCTGCGCCGCACGCCGATCTGGCTGTGCGAGACCGCACCGCCACCACCGGGGCCGGGCGTGCTGCTCAACATCGGCGGCGCCGCACCGGCCGACGCCGAGCGCTTCGAACGAATCATCGAGATCGTCGCGGCGGTGCCGCAGCAGGCGCAGCGCGCCCGCGCACGCTGGCGCGGATACGAGGCTTTGGGCTGGCCGCTGCAACACCACTCGCACGCGTCGGCCTGAAAGGCAACGCGGGCCGATCCCGATACCGGCGCAGGTTGTCAATCCCTTATGATCCGCGCCACTTTTTTTGTGGGAAAGCCCTCATGACCAAGTTCACCCTCTCGCTGGTCGCCTCCGCGGCCGTGCTGTTGGCAGCCTGCGGCAAGAAGGAGGAAGCGCCGGCCAGCACCGCCGCGACTCCCGCACCTGCTGCGGCACCCGCGGCGGCCGATGCCGTGGTGATCAAGATCGGCCACGTCGGCCCGACCAGCGGTACGGGTGCGCACCTGGGCAAGGACAACGAGATGGGCGCGCGCATGGCGATCGACGACCTGAACGCCAAGGGCGTGACGATCGGCGGCCAGAAGGTCACCTTCGAGCTGCTGGCCGAAGACGACGCGAGCGACCCCAAGCAGGGCACTGCCGCCGCGCAGAAGCTGATCGACGCCAAGGTGCAGGGCGTGGTCGGCCACCTGAACTCGGGCACCACGATCCCGGCATCGCAGCTGTACAACGCCGCCGGCATTCCGCAGATCTCGCCGTCGGCGACCAACCCGAAGTACACCCGCCAGGGCTACAACACCGCGTTTCGCGTGGTGGCCGATGACGTGCACCTGGGTGGCACGCTCGGCCGCTATGCGGTCAACGAACTCAAGGGCAAGAAGATCGCCATCATCGACGATCGCACCGCCTACGGCCAGGGCCTGGCCGACGAGTTCGACAAGGCGGTCAAGGCCGCCGGCGTCACGCCGCTGGAGCGCCAGTTCACCACCGACAAGGCCACCGACTTCACCGCCATCCTGACCACCCTCAAGGCGGAAAAGCCCGACGTCATCTTCTTCGGCGGCATGGACGCGGTGGCCGGCCCGATGATGCGGCAGATGAAGCAGCTCGGCATCAACGCCAAGTTCATGGGCGGCGACGGCGTGTGCACCGGCGAGCTGCCCAAGCTGGCGGCCGGCGCGATGGCCGACGACCAGGTCGTGTGCGCCGAAGCCGGCGGTGTCGAAGGCGAGCAAAAAGCGGGGATGGCCGCCTTCCGCGATAAGTTCAAGGCCAAGTATGGCGTCGACGTGCAGCTGTATGCGCCGTACGTCTACGACGCGGTCAACACCCTGGTGGTGGCGATGGAAAAGGCCGGCTCGTCCGATCCGGCCAAGTATCTGCCCGAGCTGCACAAGATCGACTACGACGGCGTCACCGGCCACATCGCCTTCGACGACAAGGGCGACATCAAGAACGGTGCGTTGACGCTGTACACCTACGAGGGCGGCAATCGCAAGCAGATCGCGGTGGTGCGCTGAAGGCCCGTCGCTTTCACGATCGTCCACAAGGCGCCCCGCGGGGCGCCTTTTTTCATGGCCCCGCGCCGCGCGGGGCGCCTTTTTCATGGCCGCGCGGGGCGCTTTTTCATGGCCGCGCGCCGCGCGGGCCGCCCTTTTCATGGTCGCGCGCCGCGCGGCAGCCGGTCGAACAGCCGGCATAGCGCGGCCAGCCGCTGCGCGCGGCCATCGTCGAGCTGGTGCGGCTGCATGCGCCAGCTCCACCAGCCGTTGGCCTGCCCGGGAAAGTTGAACCTGGCCTCGCCAGGCAGCGACAGCAGGTCCTGCATCGCGACGATCGCGGTGTCGGCCACCGACGCCAGCGCGCAGCGAATCAGGGTCCAGGCGATGTCCTCGCCGCCCACGCCCAGGTAGGCACGGGCGAAACCCCGCTCGTGCTCGGTCGCGTGGGCCCACCAGCCGAGCGTGGTGTCGTTGTCGTGGGTGCCAGGGTAGACGACGCTGTCGTGCTCGTGGTGGTGCGGCAAATAGGTGTTGCTGGCATCGCCACCGAACGCGAACTGCAGGATGCGCATGCCGGGGTAGGCGAAGCGGCGGCGCAGCGCGTGCACGTCGGCCGTGATCAGCCCGAGGTCCTCGGCGATGATCGGCATCGGTCCGAGCGCGGCTTCGATCGCCTCGAACAACGCCGCGCCGGGGCCGGCGCGCCACTGGCCGTGCTGCGCGGTGGGCGCGCTGGCGGCGATCTCCCAGTAGCCGGCAAAACCGCGGAAGTGGTCGATGCGCACGATGTCCACCAGGTCGAACACTGCGCGCAGCCGTTGCACCCACCACGCGTAGCCGTCGCTCGCGTGCGCCGGCCAGCGGTACAACGGGTTGCCCCAGCGCTGGCCGGTGGCGCTAAAGTAGTCCGGCGGCACCCCGGCGACGACGCTGGGGCGGCCGTCGGCGTCCAGCTCGAACAGCGGCTGGTGCGCCCAGACCTCGGCGCTGTGGTGCGCGATGAAGATCGGCACGTCGCCGACGATGCGCACACCGCGCTGGTTGGCGTAGTGGCGCAAGGCCTGCCATTGGCGCAAGAAGCACCACTGGCCGAACTTCCAGAACGCGATGCGCGCGGCCTGCGCCGCCGCAGCGTCGGCCAGCGCCTGGGCATCGCGCCGGACCAGCGCCTCGGGCCAGGCGCACCAGTCGGCCGCGCCGGCTTCGGTGTGGGCTTCATCCAGCGCCATGAACAGCGCGTAGTCGTCCAGCCATGCCGCCTGGCGCTGGCAAAAGCGCGTGAAGTCCTGCTGGCGCTCGTCGTGCGGCGGCAACGCGAAGAAGCGCTCGGCCGCCCACTGCAGCCGCTGCATGCGAAAGGGCAGCACCTGCGCGAAGTCCACCCGGTCTGGCCGCGACTCGGGTGCCGGCGCGACCTCGTCGCTGCTCAACCAACCCTGCTGCTGCAGCTCGAGCAGGTCGATCAGCAGCAGGTTGCCGGCAAAGGCCGAGCGGCTGGAGTAGGGCGAATTGCCGGGGCCGATCGGGTTCAGCGGCAGGATCTGCCACAGCGATTGCCCGGCCCGCGCCAGCCAGTCGACGAAGTGATGGGCGGCGGCGCCGCAGTCGCCGCTGCCGTGCGGCCCGGGCAGCGAGGTCGGGTGCAGCAGCACGCCGCTGGCACGAGGCAGGCGCATCGACGTCAGGGCTCCTGGCGTTGCAACAGCACCAGGCTGCGTGCCGGCACGCGCTGCAGCGGCCCGGCCACCGCCGTTGTCACGCTGAGCGGCTCAGCGCTTTGCAGCAGCGGCTGCCAGCGTGCTGCCGGCAGCGCGAAGTCGAGATCGGCGTCGCCAGGGTTGACCAGCAGCAGCAGCGGGTGCGTGCCGCGGCCCGGCAGCGTGATCAGCACGCCGATGCCTGCCTGAGCCGGCGCCTGCCAGTCGTCGGCCGCGGGCACGCGGCCATCAGGCAGCCGCCAATGCAGCCGCGCAGCCTGCGGCGGTGTGTCGACATGCCAGCTCGCGCCCAGCGGCAGCTGCGTTCGCCGCAGCGCGATGGCCTGCGCGCAGAACTCGAGCAGCGTCGCATCGGCGCGCGACCAGTCGATCCAGCTGGTCGGGTTGTCCTGGCAGTAGGCGTTGTTGTTGCCCTGCTGGCTGTGGCCGAGCTCGGCACCGGCCGCCAGCATCGGTGTGCCTTGCGCCAGCGCCAGCGTGGCCAGCAGCGCACGCTGCAGCCGCGCGCGCAAGCCCAGCACCCGGGCATCGCCGGTGTCGCCTTCGACGCCGCAGTTCCAGCTCAGGTTGTGGGCCGTGCCGTCGCGGTTGTCCTCGCCGTTGGCCTGGTTGTGGCGTTGGTCGTAGCTGACCAGGTCGCGCAGCGTGAAGCCGTCGTGCGCGACCACGTAGTTCAGCGACGCCGTCGGCGCGCGGCCGCGCTGCTCGAACAGGTCCGACGATGCGCACAGCCGGCGCGCGAACTCGCCGCGCGAGCACTGGCCGTTCAGCCAGGCGGCGCGCACCGTGTCGCGGAAGCGGTCGTTCCACTCGGCCCAGCGCGGCGGGAAGCGGCCGAGCTGGTAGCCGCCGGGGCCGATGTCCCAGGGCTCGGCGATCAGCTTGACGCCGGCCAGCTGCGGGTCCTGCGCGATGCAGGCGAAGAACGCCGAGCGCGCGTCGAAGCCGTGCTTGGTGCGCGCCAGCACGGTGGCCAGATCGAAGCGGAAGCCGTCGACGTGCATGCGCTGCACCCAGTAGCGCAGGCAGTCCATCACCCAATGCAGCACCTGCGGCTGGCTCAGGTCCAGCGTGTTGCCGCAGCCGCTTTCGTTGCGGTAGCGGCTGGCGTCGTCGGCATCGAGCCGGTAATAGCTGGCGTTGTCCAGGCCGCGCCAGCTCAGTGTCGGCCCGAGTTCGTCGGTCTCGGCGGTGTGGTTGAACACCACGTCCAGGATCACCTCGATGCCGGCGCGGTGCAGCCGGCGCACCATGTCGCGGAACTCGTCGCGCAGCGCCGCGCCGTCATTGCCTGCGGTGCCGTAGCGCGGCTCGGGGCAGAAGTAGGCCAGGGTGTTGTAGCCCCAGTGGTTGCGCAGGCCCAGGCGCACCAGCCGCTCTTCGTCGATGAACTGCTGCACCGGCAGCAGGCTGACCGCGGTGACGCCCAGCCGCCGCAGGTGCGCGATCGCCGCGTCCGACGCCAGGCCGGCGAAGCAGCCGCGCTGCGCCTCGGGCACCTCGGGGTGCAGCTTGCTGAAGCCGCGCACGTGCACCTCGTACAGCACGCTGTCGGCCCACGGCGTGCGCGGCGCGGCATCGCCTTGCCAGTCGTAGCGGTCGTCGACGACGCGCGCCTTCAGCGCCACCGCGGCGTTGTCGCGCTCGTCCGGCAGCGCCGGGTCGCGTTCGGCATCGCCGCGGTGCAGATCGCTCCAGGTGAAGCGGCCGACCGTCTCGCGCGCGCAAGGGTCGAGCAGCAGCTTGTGCGGGTTGAAGCGCTGGCCTTGCTGCGGCTGCCACGGCCCGTGCGCGCGCAGCCCGTAAACCAGCCCGGCCGCAGCGCCGGTCAGATGGCCGTGCCAGACGTCGCCGCTGCGCGCCGGCAGCGCCAGCCGTGCCCGCTCGTGGCTGCCGGCGTCGTCGTACAGACACAGCTCGATGGCCTGCGCATGCGCCGAGAACACCGCGAAGTTGACGCCGTCGGCATCGACCGTGGCGCCCAGCGGCCACGGTTGGCCGGGCGACAACGCCGTGGCCGGGGACAGCGCGGAGCTCACGCGCTCCACTCGAAGAACACGCTGGCCAGCGGCGGCAGGTCGACCACGATCGAATCGGCGCGGCCGTTGCAAGCGACGTCCTGGCTGTGCGCCTGGCCCAGCGGCGTGCCCAGGTTGCTGCCGCCGTAGTGCGCCGAGTCGGTATTGAGCCGCTCGCGCCAGCACCCGGGGCGCGGCACGCCGACGCGCCAGCCGCGCCGCGCCACCGGGGTGAAGTTGCTCAGCACCAGCAGCGGCGGCGCATCGCCCAGGCCGCGGCGCACGAAGCTGAACACGCTGTGCGCGGCGTCGCTGTGCGAGATCCACTCGAAGCCGTCGGCCTGGCAGTCGCGCTGGTGCAGCGCCGGGCATTCGCGCAGCAGCCGGTTCAGGTCGCGCACCAGGTGCTTGACACCGGCGTGCATCGGGTCGTCGTTCAGGTGCCAGTCCAGGCTGGCGTCGTGGTTCCATTCGCGCACCTGCGCGAACTCGTTGCCCATGAACAGCAGCTTCTTGCCGGGGTGGCCGAACATGAAGCCGTAGTAGGCGCGCAGGTTGGCGAACTTGTGCCAACGGTCGCCGGGCATCTTGGCCAGCATCGAACCCTTGCCGTGCACCACCTCGTCGTGCGACAGCGGCAGCACGAAGTTCTCGCTGAAGGCGTACATCAGGCCGAAGCTCATCTCGGCGTGGTGGTGGCGGCGGTGCACCGGGTCGCGCGACATGTACTTCAGCGTGTCGTGCATCCAGCCCATGTTCCACTTGTAGTGAAAGCCCAGGCCGCCGGCGTAGGGCGGGCGCGATACGCCGGGGAAGGCGGTGGACTCCTCGGCCAGCGTCACCGCTTGCGGCCGCTGCACGCCGATGACCTCGTTGGCGCGCTTGAGGAAGGCGATGGCCTCGAGGTTCTCGCGCCCGCCGTAGCGGTTGGGCAGCCACTCGCCGGGCTTGCGGCTGTAGTCGCGGTACAGCATCGACGCCACCGCGTCGACGCGCAGGCCGTCGATGCCGAAGCGCTCCAGCCAGTACAGCG